>DASXYO010000041.1:0-4496 GCA_036502465.1 Chthoniobacterales bacterium | reverse complement strand
GATCGGCGGTCCGGAAGGCGACACGGGCCTGACCGGACGCAAGATCATCGTCGACAGCTACGGCGGCTGGGGCCGGCACGGCGGCGGCGCCTTCTCCGGCAAAGACCCGAGCAAGGTCGATCGTAGCGCGGCCTACATGGCCCGGTGGGTCGCGAAAAACGTCGTCGCCTCCGGCTTAGCGAAGCGCTGCGAAATTCAGTTCGCCTACGCCATCGGCTACCCGAACCCGGTAAGCATGAATATCAATACTTTCGACACCAATTCCGTCCCTGAGGAAGCGATCGAGAGCGCCGTCAATCGGATCTTTTCCTTCAAACCGGCCGACATCATCCAGCAGCTCGATTTGCTCCGCCCGATCTACAGCAAGACAACGAACTACGGGCACTTCGGCAAGGACGATCCAGAGATCACCTGGGAGAAAACCGACAAAGCCGACGCGCTTAAGAAAGCCGCCAAATAATTTCAGAATTCAAAATCCATGAGCACAAAAACGATCACCAAAACGCAGGCTAACGACTACAAAATCGCCGACATCGGCCTGGCTGAGTGGGGCCGCAAGGAAATCTCGATCGCCGAGAAAGAGATGCCCGGCCTGATGTCGATTCGCGAAAAATACGCGCCCGACAAACCGCTCCAGGGCGTGCGCGTGACCGGTTCGTTGCACATGACGATCCAGACCGCGGTCCTGATCGAGACCCTGGTCGACCTCGGCGCCGATGTGCGCTGGGCGAGCTGCAATATTTTTTCCACGCAGGATCACGCCGCGGCCGCAATCGCGCAGACGGGCGTGCCGGTTTTCGCCTGGAAGGGCGAGAGCCTCGAGGAATACTGGTGGTGCACCAACCAGGCGATCTCGTTTCCGGACGGGAAAGGTCCGCAACTCGTGGTCGACGACGGCGGCGATGTGACTCTTCTGATTCACAAAGGCTATCAGCTCGAAGAGGGCAGCGACTGGGCAAAATCACCCGGCGCGAGCAAGGAGGAACAATGCATCAAGGACCTCCTCCTCGAAGTGAATCGCGAGAATCCGTTCCGCTGGCACGAGATGGTGAAGGAATGGCGAGGCGTCTCGGAAGAGACCACAACCGGCGTGCATCGGCTCTACAAAATGCAGCAACAGAATCAGCTGCTCGTCCCGGCGATCAACGTCAATGATTCGGTCACGAAATCGAAGTTCGATAATCTTTACGGCTGCCGTCACTCGCTGGTCGACGGACTCAACCGCGCGCTCGACGTCATGATCGCGGGCAAAGTCGCGGTCATCTGCGGCTACGGCGACGTCGGCAAAGGCTGCGCCCAATCGCTCCGCGGCCAGGGCGCGCGGGTCGTCATCACGGAGATCGATCCGATCAATGCTCTTCAGGCGGCGATGGAAGGCTACCAGGTCACAACCGTCGAAGACACGTTAGGCTGGGGCGACATTTATGTCACCACGACCGGCAACGTCGACGTCATCACGCTGGCCCACATGGAGAAAATGAAAGACCAGGCCGTTGTCTGCAACATCGGCCACTTCGACAACGAGATTCAGGTCGACCCGCTGAACGAGCGCAAAGACGTGGAGCGGCTCAACATCAAAGCCGGCGTCGACAAATACACTTTCGGCGACGGCCACGCGATCTTCATGCTGGCGGAAGGCCGGCTCGTGAATCTGGGCTGCGCCACCGGTCACCCGAGTTTCGTGATGTCGAATTCCTTCTCCAACCAGGTCCTCGCGCAGCTCGATCTCTGGAAGAACAAGGACACTTACAAAGTCGGCGTTTACGTCCTGAGCAAGCAGCTGGACGAAGAAGTCGCGCGCCTGCATCTGCAAAAGATCGGAGTCAAGTTGACGAAACTGACCGACAAGCAAGCCGAGTATCTCAGCGTGCCGATCGAAGGTCCGTACAAGTCCGAGCATTACCGCTACTAAGCGGTGCAAAAATAATTTAAATATTTTTGCGGTAGCAATCGCTGACCGATGAACCGCTTGCGTGGGATTCATCCCATGCAGCGGCGAGTCGGAATTTGGAGCCGTGGTTCGCAGCCGCTACATTCTTCGATGAAGAAAGCTTTACTGAAGATTTCCCTCGTTCTGGCCGTCGCGACTCTCATCAGCAGCTGCGCCACGCAGCCGGCGACGACAACCACGACCACCACCACGTCCGAGACCCGCGGGCAGCTGACTGGCGCGCTGCACTAAACGCCACTTCGCGCATTTGGCCCGGCGACTTCGGTTCCGCTGCCCTACAAAGGGCGTAGAGCCGGAAGGTAAAAGAAGAGTACGGCGATGACCACGTAGACCGAGAGCAGTTGGACGCCCTCGAGCCAGTTGCTTTCGCCGTCGCCGCTGATTTGTCCGACGATCCAAACCGAGAGGACAATCGAAGCGATCTCGGGAAGCGAAAACTCGAGCGTCATCGGCGCGCCAAACGCGTAGGAGGCGAAGACCAGAAGCGGCGTAACGAAGAGTGCCATCTGCAGGCTTGAGCCGGTCGCGATGCTCAGGCTCAGGTCCATCTTGTTTTTCCACGCGGTGTAAACGGCGGTCGAGTGTTCGGCCGCGTTGCCGACGAGCGCGACGACCACGACGCCGACGAACATCTCGGTTAAGCCAAGCGAATGGCGGGCCGATTCGATCGACCCAACCAGAAATTCGCTCAACCATGCGATCAAGGCCGTCGCGACGGCCAGCGCGGTGATCGATTGCCAGAGCGGCCAATGGTCTCCGGCGCTTTTCTTTTCCTCGGCCGGCCCGGCGAACAGCTCGCGGTGCGTCACGAGATGAAAGAGGAGTGAAAAGAAATAGGTCAGGAACAAAACGACCACGATGGCGAGGGAGAGCTTTTGCTCGGCCTCGACCGTCCAACCGCCCGGGCGCGAGGCGGCGGCGCGATGGAAAACCGTCGGGATGAGAAGCGCGATTGCGCCCAAGCCTAACGACGTCGCGGAGATCCGCGCGGCGGTCTGATTGAAGGTTTGTTTGCGATAGCGGACGCCACCAACGAGAATGGAAACACCGAGCACGAGCAGGAGATTGCCGATGATCGAACCGGTGATCGAAGCCTTGACCACCCCGGTCAAGCCTTTGCTCAGTGCCACCAGCGCGATGATCAATTCCGCCGCATTGCCAAAAGTCGCATTCAGAAAACCGCCAATCCCGGAGCCCGAGCGGGCCGCGAGTTGCTCGGTTGCGCGTCCCATCCAGCCGGCCAGGGGAACGATGGCAATTGAGGAGACGATGAAAAGAACGGGACCGCTCCCCCAACCCGGCAGATATCGGAAAGCAACCGCCACCGGCACAGCGAGCAAAAAAATGTCGACGTATGAGAGCGACCACCGGATCTGTTTGGCGTGCGCCATTGTTCATAGGAGCCCCGGGCAGGCTTCCGCTCAAGCAACTTCGTTACCCTCGTTAGCCGCGAAGTCCGCATGACGGCGCTCCTCATCTTCGCCATCGCGCTTTTCATCGCGCTCCTCGTCTCGGACCTGGCCGATCGGAGCGTGCTTTCGACCGCGGTCCTCTTTCTTGCCGCGGGATTTTTTGTCGGGCCGGGGATGTTGAATTTCCTGCCTCTCAATCACGACGACACGATCGTGAAAAATCTCGCCGCGCTGGCACTCTTTAGCGTCCTTTTCACCGATGGAATGCGCGCCGGCGTCCGCGATCTGGTGAACGCCTGGCAATTGCCGGGGCGCGCGCTGCTTCTCGGCATGCCGCTGACCCTCGTCGCGACCGCGTTGCTCGCCTATTTTCTCGCCGGCGTTTCCTGGATCGAGGCGCTCCTCATCGGCGCGATCCTTAGCCCGACCGATCCGGTCTTCGCTTCCGCGATCATTGGCCGCAAGGAAATTCCGGCCCGGCTCAAGCATCTGCTAAATGTCGAGAGCGGGGTGAATGACGGGCTCGCGCTGCCTTTCGTCCTCATCTGCCTGAGTGTGATCGGCCATTACGAAGCGGGTTACGCCGCGCTCGCCTTTGAATTGCTGCTCGGGATCGGGATCGGCGTCATCGTTCCGCTGCTGGCCTGCTGGTTGCGCACGTCGCGTTTCTTCGGCGTGGCGAAACCGTTTGAGCCGCTCTTCGCGGTCGCGATCGGTCTTCTCGTCCTCGCCATTTCTTCACTGACCAACGCCAATATCTATCTCGCCGCCTTCGCCGCCGGCGTCACGGTCGCAAGCACCCGGCCGTCGTTGCGCGAGGAGTTTCACCGTTTCGGAGAATTGATCACCGAACTGCTGAAACTGGGCACGCTCCTCGTCTTCGGCGCCCTCATGTCACCACATCTCTTCCGGCAACTGCACGCGCTTGATTATCTCTTCGCGGCGCTCGCGCTCATCCTGGCGCGGCCCGCCGCCATGCTGCTTTCGCTTTGGGGCAGCGAGCTCGACTGGCGCGAACGCCTAACGGCCGGCTGGTTTGGCCCGAAGGGATTCGCCTCCGTTGTTTACGGGCTCCTGCTCTTTCAACGCGACGTCCCGAACGCCAACCGGCTCTTTCATCTCATCGCGCTGGT
>DASXYO010000040.1:0-8111 GCA_036502465.1 Chthoniobacterales bacterium | reverse complement strand
TCCGCCAGTTGCGCCTTCTGCTCGTCGGTCAATTGCACACTCGGCGCGGTTTTCTCCAGCCGTTCCATCGCCAGTTCGTAAGCTGATTTCATCGCCCGCGAGCCTAATCGCAATCGCTCCATTGCGCAGCCGAAAAGCGTTTCTACATTCCGGTTCCGCATGCCCTCCAAAATCCAACTCATCAGCACCGACTTCGACGGCACGCTCGTTTCCCACGCGAGCGACCCGGTCTTCGATCGCGATTGCATGGAATTGATCCGCGATCTGCAAGGCGACGGCACCATCTGGGCGATCAACACCGGCCGCTCCGTCGGTCTGCTCGAGGAAGGGCTGGAAGATTTTGCCTTCCCATTGCAGCCGGATTTCATCCTCACCAGCGAGCGCGACGTTTTCCGGCCGACCGCGCGCGGCTGGGAACCCTACGGTGATTGGAACGAGCGCTGCGCCCAGGCTCACGCCGAGCTTTATCTTACCGCGTCGTCCGTTCTGGCCGAGGTGGTCGACTTCGTCACTCACCAAACCAAGGCGCGCGTCATCTACGAGGCCAACGAACCGGCCGGCCTCATCGCCACGAGCGAGGAAGAGATGGATCGGCTGACGCAGTTCATCGACCAGGCCAAAACCCATGAGCCGAAGTTCCATTACCAGCGCAACACCATCTATCTGCGCTTTTGCCACGCCGACTACCACAAGGGCGCCGCGCTCGAGGAACTCTCGCGACTAACGAATATCCCGCACGAAGCGATTTTCGCCGCCGGCGATCATCACAACGACATCTCCATGCTCGACGGCCGCTACGCTGCCTTGCCGGCCTGCCCGGCCAACGCCATCGCCGAAGTCAAGGAAACCGTCCGCCGCGCCGGCGGTTGGGTTTCAGAAAAAGAATACGGCGCCGGCGTCCACGAAGGGCTCCAGCATTTCCTCGGCTAGGGCCAGCTTTGGAGGGACGACCGCCGTGTCGTCCGAGTCTCTCGCTCCTCGTCTCTCCCCTCGTTCCCGAACTCCAATTTGGAACGCCATTGCCTTCGAAACTCCGTTTCGACGCCACGCGCGACGGACGTGACGGCGAAAGATCAGTGGGAAAAAGCTACGGACCGGCCCGTAACGCGGAAAAATCCGCATGGATGGACGAAGAACCCGTATGGGTTGCCAGAAAACCCGTATGGGTTGCTTGGAAATCCGTAAGGGTCGTCAAAAAACCCATAGGGATTATTCACAAACCCTTATCGGTTGTTCAGAAATGCGTATGGATTGTTGAAAAACCCATACGGGTTGTCCAAAAACCCATAGGGATTCTCTGAAAATCCATAGGCATTAGCAAAAAACCCTTATTCGTTTTTTGGAAACCCATGCGTGTTGTGCAGAAACCCATCAGGGTTCTTGCGGAACCCATGCGCATTGCGCGTAAATACTGCCCTGTTGCTTCACAACCCCATTCGATTGTCGCGCAATTCTGCCGCGTTTCCGGCCAATGCTTACGTGTTGTTGAAGAACACGCATGCCTCGCCAGACAATCCGCATCTATTCCGCCAATATCGTGCTGTATCGCACGGTGATACCGGCCGGTTAGTCAACGACCCGCCAATGTTGCGTCACGACCCGTGCGTGTCGTGTGCCGACACGCATCGGTTTCTTCATTACCCGCCAGCGTTTTCACCTTTTTTGCCCCGGTCAGAAGATTTTTTGCCACGAATTCAAAATTTTCCCGAATTACCTAGTATGAAGAACATCCTCAACCGCGGCTTTGCCAAACTGCCGCTCAACGCCTTCGTAGCCAAGGTGAAGGTCATCATCGCGCGCCTGACCGACAATCCCTTCTTCCCGACGACGGATCCAACATTGGCCCGGGTGCAGTTGGAGTTAAACGTGCTCGCGGCCGCCCTCATCCTCTCCACCCCGCAGGAGCGGAAAGCCGCGGTCCCCGCGGCCCGCAGCAAGCTCCAGCAGACTCTCGACGACCTTGCCGATGACCTCGAAGCCACCGCCCAGATGGACCCGGTGAAGCTGGCCACGACCGGCTTCGACCTGCGCCGGACGACTCAGCAGAGCTGGGAAGCGCCCGGCGTCCCGCAAGAATTGCGTCTCAGATATACCAGCGTCTCGGGCCAGGTGAAAGTGCTCCTGCGCGCAGTCCTCCGGGCCAAGGGCTACGAGGTGCAGACCGCGACCGATCCAACGAACGGCCCCTGGACGACCTACGGGACCTTCAGCTCGGTCCGCGGGATCATCCTGGAAGGATTCCCGCGCGCGCAGGATCTTTGGGTGCGAATCCGTGCCCTTGGCTCGAGGAACACCAAGGGTGGTTGGAGCTATCCGGGCACCATCCTCGTCAACTGAGCTGACGCGTCGCGCGAACTGCTTCTTTTCCACCAAGAAGGACACGAAGAGCACGAAGGAAGATTTTGGAGGGCATCGCTCCGTCGATGCCGCGGGGCCGTGGATCGCAAGAGACCTTCACTCGTCCTTCTCGGAAGCGACAAAGCGCTTCCCTCGCGGGAACCTTCGTGCTCTTCGTGTCCCTCGTGGTGGGCAAAACTCAGGCCGCGCCGAGCTTGAGGCGTTCGTCCTCGGCCAGCACTTCGCCCAACGGGGGCCAGCTCACTGTCGTATCCATGTCGTGGAAGGCGTGCAGATAGATGGAGACTTTCTCCGCCGGGTATTTGTCGAGCAGGCCCGTAATGACTTCGCGGAGCTTTTCCTTACTCGGCGACTCCGGCAGGTTCTCGACCGTGCCATCGTCATCGTGCGCGATCCCGAGCGCGTCCAGGAAATCGCACAGTAGCGATTTATTGGCGCCGAGGAGCCAGGCTTGCAGGACGTGGGCCGCGAAGGTGTCGCTGACCTTGCGACCGAGCGCGTTCTGCAACCACGGATAACGCTCGGCGGTCGTTTTCCGCTCGACGAAGACGGGGCGCAACTTGCGCTGCTGAGCCACGCCTTGGACGATGTGTTTGTAGTCATCTGTCCGCTCCGTTTGGAGATAGGCCAGGATCTCCTGGGAAAGCGCGGGTGACATGTGTTGAAAGAGTTCGTGTGACTTCATGGAATGGTATGGATGGCGGCAGGTGGAACGATCTCGGCGGGCCGAGTCACCTGAGTGTGCCCGAGAGCAAAGCTATTAGTCATGTAAGTGAGAAGCAGGACCCAGAAAGTAAGAGCCAGGCTAAAGAGCGGGAACTGCAAGGCGAGCGGGAGAGAATAGATAATCGCCATGAGCGGAATCCAGACCGACCAGGTGGCAAGCAGGGTCGGCACGACCTTGTCGCGGTAATGATCCCAGGTAAACGCCCGGACTAACGACTCAAGGCTGAAGCCGGTGTTTTTCCACTCATAAGTAATCACGCCAAAGGGCGCGGCGAAGAAAGGGTTATAGCCAAATTGGTCGATGCAGATCTTGCCCAGGACAACGGGAAAGGTGACGACGTTCCCGAGCCAGGCCGCCTGGCTGCGGTAAAGAATATCGACGAGGAACCCATCGAAAGCCCAGATGGGAACAGTGAAAAGGAGATTGCGCAGGTTCAAACGAGTGGCCCGCCCGTGCTGGAAAAAAAGGATGAGGAACAACTCCGGCACGAGCGCGCCGGCGATAACAGCGGCCAGGATGACAAAGGTATAGCCATGCCGAAGCTTGTAGGCCGCCAGCTCATTTAGTAAGCCGGCAACCGCCGGACTGAAGTAGTAACCGGCGAGCAACGCGAGCATGAGCGCCTGAATAAGAAGGGCCGGCGCGAGATTGGCGCGGGCCGCTTCCCAACCAAGAGCAAGGGGGGCGCGATGATGCGAGCGATACGAAGTCATCCCCGGGCAGACCTAGAAGAGAGACGGCTGCGGATCCTCTTCCGGCTGCGGTTCACCGATGATGGAACGGATCCGCTCGATCAACTCTCGAAAGTCATAGGGCTTTTGCACGGTATCGATAACTCCGGCCCGAAGAATCTCCGTGCGCAAATTAGGCTCGAGATAGCCGCTGGCCACGATCGCGCGCACGCTCGGCTTGATCTCTTTCATCCGCAGAAAGACATCGCGCCCGCCCAGCTTCGGCAGGCCGAGATCGCAGATGACCAGCCCGATCTCGTCATGATGCGATTCAAACATTTCCACCGCTTCAATTCCATCCTTCGCTGCCAGCACACGATAGCCATCGGATTCCAGCATCATGACGCCTAGCTCGCGCAACATTTCCTCATCTTCCACCAGCATGACGGTGCGCGCGGGATCGCGACCAGCGCCGTTGCGTTCGCCATCGGCCGCCTCCAGGTCGGCCGCTCCGGCCAGCGGCAGGTAAACCCTGAAGGTCGTCCCGTGGCCGGGCTCGCTGTCGACGTGGACAAACCCGTGGTGACTATTGACCACGCCGTATACGACCGAAAGACCGAGCCCGGTCCCTTTGCCGCGCTCCTTGGTCGTAAAGAACGGCTCGAAAATGTGCTGTTTGACCTTCTGGCTAATCCCGGCGCCAGTATCCGTGACCCCGACAAAGACGTAGCGTTCGGCATTCGCTCCTCCAAAAGTCTGGCGGAGTTCCTCCCCGGAAGCGACCCCGGTCGCGAGGGTAATGGTGCCGTCGTTAGGCATGGCGTCACGCGCGTTCACGCACAAGTTGAGCAAGACCTGGTGAATCTGGCTCCGGTCGGCCTTGGCCGGCGGCAATCCCGGCTGGAGATCGAGGACAAAATTGATCGTCTTGGGAAAGGTCGCGGCCAGCATGCGCTCGAGCTCGTGGACGATCTCGTTCAAATCCAGCGGGGTGAACCTCGCGTCCGTCTGCCGCGCGGAGGTGAGGAGCTGCTGCACGAGCGAGGCGCCGCGCGCGACCGCGTCGCGGATGACCTTGATCGCCTCGGGCATTTGCTCGGGATGTTTCTTCCACTCCTCGAGGCGCGCGGTGTAGCCGAGGATGATGGCGAGGATGTTGTTAAAATCATGGGCGATGCCGCCCGCGAGGGTGCCGAGGCCCTCCATCTTTTGCGCCTGGATGAGCTGCTGCTCGAGCCGCTTGCGCTTGGTGTCGTTAAAGAAATAGCTCTTTATTTCCTGGAGGCCGCCAGCCGGGTCGAAGATGCCGACGAACTTGGCCGCGACGTAAACCGGGTCGCCATCGCGGTCGCGCATCTCGAGCTCGCGGCGTTCCGTGCTTTCGTTAGGGCGGAGGCTGGCGAGCAAATCCCTCGCCTCCTTTTTTGTCTGGAGCAGGGAGAGGAAATTGGCCGAGCGCGCTTCGTCGATCGAGCCAAAACCGAAGATGCGGGCGAAGGCCGGGTTGCAGGTGATAATGGCGCCGTCGGGCCGCATGATGAGGTTGCCGGTCAGGTCTTCCTCGACAAAACGGCGGTAGCGTTCCTCACTCCGGCGGAGCGCTTCCTCGGCCGCGATCCGGCTTGTGACATCAATGCTGAGCTGGAGCAGGGAAGCGACCGGACCTTCGCCTTTTACCGTCCAGCCGGTCGAAACAATGATCTCCATCCCGTCGCGTCGCGTCTGTCGGATCTCGCCTTCCCAATGTTGTTCCTCCCGCAGTTTCTCGAGCACGGCGGAGAGTTTCTCCGGCGGACCGGTCTGCAAAAGCGCGTGCACTTCACGACCGGTCGCTTCCTCGCGCGACCAGCCGTAAAGGCGCTCGGCGCCGCGATTCCAGTAGGAAATTTTACCGGCTGCATCCGAAATCACGATGGCGTCGTTCGCCAGGTCGAGCAGCTCGGCGTGCCGCAGCAGTTCGCGTCGCACATTTTCCAGATCGCGCTGCGTGTGCATTTCCCGAAGCACGCGCTGAATGGAGACGACCAGCTTCGGGAGGTGCTCCTTCAGGATAAAATCGGTCGCACCCGCCCGGAGCGATTCGTTCACCTCGCCCGGGTTCGGCGCGCTGGAAAAGAAGATGACGGGAACCCCGGGCGCTTTTTCCCGGGTCAGCGTGAGCACATCGAATCCGTCATAGGAATCGCCATGGCTATCGGCCAGAATAATTTCAACCGGGCGTTGCGCGAGTTCGCGGGCGAGCTCGGACAAGCCGCGCACGAGCACCAATTTGCAGTCAATCGCGCTCTTCTTCAGCCCAGCGGCGACGAGGGCCGTGTCGGCGTCGTTGGTTTCGAGATGAACGATCTGCAATAAACCCATCGTGCTGCTTAACCGCCGAGCGCCCTCGGGAGACGGGGCTACGATCGTGCGCCACACCCGTCGCACATCCGGCAAAGCGTTGCCAGTGCGATTGCGAGCGCCATTTGCCTAACGACTACTCTCGACTCTCTCCGCCGCCGGTTTTTCTCCCTCGGGCCGAGGCATCGCGTAGGCAAAGAAGAAGTAGGCGAGGAGCGCGCCGAGAATGACCAGGAAAAGAAAAAGAAAGCTGAGCGCCCGCCAGGTGCCGCGCCGCTCCCGCATCTTCTGCCAGGAAGCGCGTTTCATGATCAGCTCCATCTCCAAAGCGCGGCCCAGCGCCTCCGGATCAGTTTCTCGGTTTGGCTGCTTGTTCTCGGCTTGTGACATGGGCCAAAGGTTTATCCGCCTCAGGCTCATGGCAAGATTCTGCTTGAACCCGCTGCACACCGCCGCCACCAAGACGGCGGAAATGACGAGGACTGCTGATTCCAGTGCCACCGACAAGCGGGCGTTGATCGCGCATGCGCTGCCGATGTTTCTCTTCGTCGCGCTTCTCAGCATTTGCGGATTATTGAGACGACCGGGCGGCTCGCTCTGGCTCTCGGCGCCGGAGTTTTGGGTCTATCCGCTGCAGACTTTTCTTTGCGCTGCGCTCCTCGTTTTCTATTGGCGGGAATACGAGTTCCACCCGCTGCGGCGGCCGATCTTCGCGATCTCAATTGCTCTCCTTGTCTTCGTGCTTTGGATCGCGCCCCAGCAGTTCTTTCATTTCCCCGCGCGGATCGTCGGGTTTAATCCGGACGCGCTGGTCTCTAATCCGCCGGCTTATTGGACAACGATCATCCTGCGGTTCGTCCGGCTGGTCATTGTCGTGCCGCTGGTGGAGGAGATTTTCTGGCGCGGTTTCCTGCTGCGGTATTTGATTTCCGAGCGCTTCGAAGCGGTCCCGTTCGGAACATTTAGCTGGCTCTCCTTTTCGGTCGTCACGCTGGCCTTCGGCCTCTCGCACTCGAGCCCCGATTGGCCGGCCGCCCTCCTCACCGGCGCGCTCTACAATCTCGTCGCTTACCGAACGAAAAGCCTCTCCGCCTGCGTCCTGGCCCACGCCCTAACGAATCTCGCGCTCGGGCTTTGGATTGTCGCAACCAGGCAGTGGGGGTTTTGGTAGGCAATTCTCTTCCGCCAGCCGGCCATGGCACCGCTCCTGCTCAAGAGATCGTTCACCAATGCAATCGACCTTTTTTCAGAAAGTCCTCATCTGCATGGTGATCGCTTTCTTGGCCGCCTGCCTCATCCAGTGGGGCAAGGTCTTCGTCGAGGGCGCGGACGACGCGCTCAACGCCGGCTACAAGAAAGACGCCAGCTCGCTCACCGGTCATCCCTGAACGGGAAAGCCGTTTGCCCCTCTTCCCGCCCGCGGGTAACCTGCCGACAGCAGCATGAGGATCGGCATCGCCCAGATCAATCCGACGGTCGGGGATTTGCGCGGTAATTTCGACAAAATCCTCGCCGCCTACGAGCGCCTCGCGGCCGCAGGCGCTGAACTGGTCCTCGCGCCGGAGCTGGCGACGACTGGTTACCCACCGCAGGACCTCGTTTTCAAATCGCGCTTCGTCCCGCAAAATCTCGAGGCTGTCGATCGCCTCCACCAGTGCATTAACGCTGTCCCGCTTCTTGTCGGCTACGTCGATCGCAATGAAGGACGCGGCAAACCGTTCTTCAACGCCGCTGCCCTGCTCGAACGCGGACAGCCGATTCGGAGAAGTTTCAAGACTCTTCTCCCGACCTACGATGTCTTCGATGAGGATCGTTACTTCGAACCCGGCACCGGCGGAGAAGTTTTTGCCATCGCCGGAAGACAAGTCGGGGTGACGATTTGCGAGGACATTTGGACCCAGGACTACCTGCCGCGTCCGCTTTACGAGACGGAAGTGATCGCGGGCCTCGTGGCCAGGGGTGCGGAGGTCATTGTGAACATCAGCGCCTCACCCTTCAGCGTGCGCAAACTCGGC
>DASXYO010000039.1:0-7548 GCA_036502465.1 Chthoniobacterales bacterium | reverse complement strand
GCGAGGTCGAGCTGTCCATCCTGGTTAAAGTCACCCGCAACGATTATCTCGGGTAGGGCGTAGTCGCCCGATTTGTGATTGGCCAAAGCCGGCGAAATCAAGGCGGAGCCGAGAATACAACCGACCAGGAAAGAGCGGGCTGGAGTGTAACGTTTCATCATTAGGGCGGGTTAGGGTTGAATTTCGATCTGTCCAATCGCCAGGTGCGGGACGGGCCCCGTGCCGGGATCGATGGTGGCGTCCTTGTTTGGAGTTCCGGCGACGATTGTGTCCACACGGTTTGAGTCAAAATCCGCCACGGCGACGGAGGCGCCAAAGGCTCCCCCGGTCTGCGGCGCTGCGCTGGTCAGAGTCTGGAAGACTTTGCCGCGGCGGCCGTCGAAAACGGTGATGGCACCGGCCTGCAAATGGCCGCTCACATTTTGTCCCGGTGCTCCGACCGCGACATCCGGGCGATGATCGCCGGTCAAATCGTCCGAGACGCAAAGCGATGCGCCGAATAGAGCGAAGGGCTGGCGAGTGGAGGGCAGAAGGGTGCGTTGCAGGCTGCCGTTACTGCCATTGAAAATGTAGGCGGCGCCTTGGAAGCCCTCCCGCGCCGGCGAGCCGATGACCAGGTCGGGCTTCCGGTCGCGGTTAAAATCCTTGCCACCGGCGACGGCCGCGCCAAACGAGTGCACCGTCTCGGCAAAAGGACTAACGATCGAAAATATGAGAGCGCCAGTCTTCCCGCTAAAGACAAACGCCTGGCCTTCGCCGGGCGCGCCGATAAGCGCGTCAGACACTCCGTCGCCGTCGATATCACCGGCATTCGCCACCGCGGTGCCGAACGCCGCGCCTGCCTCAGCGCCGCCTTCGTCGGGATGATTCAGGGTTCGGATGACCTGACCGGTCTTACCGCTAAATATATAAGCCAGGCCAACGTTTACCACGCCGTCTTCGCCGCCGATATCCTTGCCCGGAGCCCCCACCAGAATATCCGCCACACCATCCGCATCCACGTCACCGAGCCCGGCTACCGAAGTGGCCATCTTGCCGTCTTCTTCCGCTGTCGGGTCGGCCAGGGTAAAGAGGACACTGCCGTCTTTCCCGCTAAAGACGAAAGCCTGGCCGGCGTTGATCGTCGGCTCATCGCTATCCGGGTCCCCAACATGATGAGGAACGCCGGCCACGACATCGGCAACACCATCGCCATTGAGATCGGCGACGGTGGAAAGAGAAGCCCCCAGTTGTCCTCCAAAATGCTGGGGTTGGATGAATTCGAATCCCGGATCGTTCAGCAGGCTGAGAACGGACATGGTTGCGCCGTCAACAATGAAGATCTTTCCGACGTTCTGAGGTTTGCCGTAGGAGGCCTCGGTGGAAACAAAGTCTCCATCCTGGAAAGGTGCTGCGACCGCGAGGTCGGGAACACCATCTCCGTTTACGTCGCCGAGGTTCACGACGGACTGCCCAAAGCGGGTCGTCGAATTCTCGGGCAGCGGATCGAGGAGTGTGCTGGCGTCTGCTACCCTAACGAAAAAGGGAATAGCAGTGAGCGACAGAATGAGCGCGAAGGGAATTGGTCGAATCATGGTGGAGAAGGAAGAGTTACTGCCCGGAGAGTTTTGCTGGGCAGTTCATGAAACAGGTTCCAGCAGGTTTCCTGAACGATAGCAAGAGAATTCTTTCGAACGCCATCCGTGGGACCATCATGAAAAGCCGAATCCCCTCGCGATACCGCCTGACAGGCCGAAAAAAGATTTCCTGATAATTTCAGATGACAATGCCGGCCAGCCGAATTAGCGCCTGCCGAAAAGGCGTGAATTCCAACACATCAACCATCGGCCGCATGGCCAGGAGAGGCATGATGTTTGCCGGCGTAGCCGGCAACAATTGCAGGCCGTGACGGTTATGCCGCGCGATTCGAGCGCTCACCCCCTCTCGAAAGTTACATCCGTAACGCGACGCGCGCGTTTCGCGGCAAGGTTTATGGTGCTGCTTCGGTCGGTTCCCGAGTCGGACGAAAACTTCTTCCGTCCATTGCGGCGGCGATCTTCGATCTTAGAAGAGTCAACCAATAGAATGATTGCTCTCCAGACCGCTTTTGGTAGCCTATAATGCCTTTTAATGCCCGTTAATGCCCGTGAAAACTTTCCGCCGCCCTCAATTACGGCCAAACTCCGCCGCGCACGTTCTTTCTGTCTTACGCCTCGCTCTCGTCCTGGTGCTGCTCGGCTTTCTCAGCGGACCCTTTGAAATAAGCGCGCAGCCTCCTGCCTCCCAGTCGGTTATCGGCACGGCGAATAAATTCCAAGGACGATCGACCACTGATGAGTCGCTGGTCATCTACGAATCAAATTTCATGGCCAATACGGTCGAGGCCTTTTCGTCCACCGGGATGAGCCTTGGAATATTCTGCAGTGTCGTCAATCCCACCGGCCTTGCTTTCGACCAGGCCGGCAATCTCTTCGTCTCGAGTGACAACGCCGGCGGTTATTCGATCCTGAAATTCGCCCCGGATGGGTCGAGCACGGTATTTGCCACGAGCGGTTTGGATGCGCCGCACGCGCTCGCCTTCGACCAGGATGGGAACCTGTATGTCGCAAACGCGCAGAGTGATTCGATTGAAAAATATACTCCGGATGGAGTAGGCACCGTTTTTGCGGATGCCAGCCAGGGCTTGCAGCATCCGGTGGACCTGCTGTTCGACGCCGAGGGCGCGCTTTTCGTCACGAATATACAAGGCGGTCCCGCCATGAACGGGTCGTTGGAGAAATTCACGCCGGATGGCGTTGGAACCCTGTTTGCCGAAGGCGTGTTCAATGGTGCTTACGGGCTCGCGATCGATGCCTCCGGAGACGTCTATGTCTCCAGCCTTCTCGGGAACAATGTCATGCGGTTTGCGCCCGACGGGACCAACCTGGGCGTGTTCGTCAGCGAGCCTTTGCGCTCCCCGCGTGGGATGTTTTTCGATAGCTCAGGCAATCTTTATGTGGCGAATAACAACACGTCGACGATTGAGAGGTTCTCCTCTACCGGGGAATATCTGGGCACCTTCGCGAATACAGGACAAGGGCCGCACTTTTTCGCGCTCTCGACGTCCGCTCCCAGTCCCACCCCGACTCCTTCTCCCACGCCGAGCCCGACTGAGACGCCAACCCCGAGCCCGACGATAACACCCACGCCGACCCCAACCGCGACACCTACTACGACTCCGACGGCCACACCCACGCCAACCGTAACGCCATCCGCAACACCCACCCCAACCGTTACTCCAACTCCAACGGCCACGCCCGCAGGACAGCCGCTCAATATCTCGACCCGGCTGGAGGTGCTAACAGGGGATAAGGTGCCGATAGGTGGTTTTATCATTACCGGCACCAGCCCAAAAAAGGTCCTTGTCCGCGGCATTGGTCCTTCCCTGGCTTCAGCGGGAGTCGAAGATCTCTTAATGGACCCGGTCCTCGAGCTTCATTCGAGTAATGCGACGATCGCGACTAACGACAATTGGAAAGACAGCCAGGAGGCGGATATCCAGGCTACCGGCATTCCCCCAACCGATGACCGAGAGTCAGCCATTATCACCACGCTCGATCCCGGCCCGTATACGGCGGTTCTGACCGGCAAGAGCGACGGCACGGGCGTGGGTCTGGTGGAAATTTATGACCTCGACCAGGCGGCCCCATCGGAGCTCGCCAACATCAGCACCCGCGGTTTTGTGAGCACCGGAGACAAGGTCATGATTGGCGGCTTTATTATTGGGGATAGTGACGGAGGTGGTTCCACGGTGGTGATTCGTGGAATTGGCTCATCTTTAGCGGCAATGGGCGTGACGGACTCGCTCCAAGATCCCTATCTCGAGCTGCACGACAAATTCGGAACTGTTATCGCAAGTAATGACAACTGGCGCGACACCCAGGAAACCGAAATTATCGCCACGGGGCTAGCGCCAACTGACGATCATGAATCGGCGATTGTAATCGCGCTAAGTGGTGGAGCGTATACGACCATTCTTAGTGGGGTCGATCAAACCGTCGGGATAGGCCTTGTTGAGGCATACAAGGTGCCCTAGGACAACAACCGTTTATAGGTCGTCATCCGCTACAGACCGCAAGATTGCAGGGCCGACAATTTCCCCAAAGCAATTTAAACAATGAGGAGGAGTGGCAGCGCGTACGGGGATCGAACCCGTGCACCAGCCTTGAGAGGGCTGTGTCCTAACCACTAGACGAACGCGCCGTTTAGGAGCGGCATTTTAGCCGCGCTTCGCGGCAGCGGCAACCTGCCGATTTTCGGGAGCTTACCGATCAGGGCTGGACAACCCGGCTGGCCTTGGCCTGCGCCGGGGTCGGGAGCGCTGTCGCGGCGCCTTGACTGGCTATTCCGAGCGCACGGGCTTTCGCTTCGTCCGTCTCGTGCCTCACCCGCGGCTGGAGCAGGAGTAATTTGTGGGCCGCTTCCTGGGCGTTGAGGTAGGTTTTCAATTCCGGAGTGGAGGCGAGCGCGCGCAGCTTTCCGAAATAGAGCCCGTAATATTCCTCCAGCCCATGCCGTCGCTCGAGATCGGTCGGGGCGCGGAGCGCCGCCGCCCGAAGCGCGTGCAGGTCTTCATCATTCCGAATGCGGGTTTCGAGCGCGACCATTTGCAGGTGCAGACGATGTTCGTCGGCCGCTTTGCCTAACGAGGTGGATTTGAAATACGAGTTCAGAAGATCCAGCTCCGGCGCTGCCGGAGCCTTCGGAAGAGAGGCCGGGGCTGGCAAAATATTTGGCGGAATAAGCGAAGGCGGTTCGACCGGGGCGGTCGCGGAAGGCGAGGGCGCTGCGTCGGCCGTGGCTGTTTCGGCGTTGGCCGCCTGGACCGAGGTGTTATCAGGACCGGGCGACGATTGGGCGAGAGCAGCGCCGCTGCCGGCGAGCACCGAAAGAAAAATCAGATGGGGCAAAAATCTCATCGAAGGAAGGATAGGGATTCTCCGGTATTTGTCATCGCCGTCGAGTTGAAAGATCGTGAGAGGGCAAACTTCGCATGCGCCGTGGGCCGGCTCGTGGTATAAGGGCAGCGCGTTAATCCGGGGTGTAGCTTAGCTTGGTAGAGCGCCTGGTTTGGGACCAGGAGGTCGCAGGTTCGAATCCTGTCACCCCGATTTTTTTTAACGTTCGTGATGCGCGGAGTGTCGCAAGGCCGGACGCCCATCCGCGCGGCGTGGCTGCAAAAAAATTCGTTTATCGGCCTCGACCTAAGATTTGACCGATCGCAAGGTCGGTATAAACCGCTTGCCTTGGCCGCGCGAAGCGGCGACACTTCGGCCTCTTTCTCGGGCGGATTCCCGCTCATCTCCGTTATGTTCAAGAACGAAAAATTCAACATCGCTATTTTCACGATCCTCGTCGTGCTGCAGGCTCTCGGAGTCGCTGCCGTCTGGACCCGATTCCACCTTTTCTTTTTGCCGATCATGATCGGCGTCTATTTGTGGATCGGACTTGGCACCACGCTTTATCTCCATCGGTATCTCACGCATCGCGGATTCGAGATGCCGGGTTGGTTGAAATTTATTTTCGCCACCGGTTCGGCCGTTGGGCTCTCCGGCGACCCGGTCACGTGGGTGGGAGACCATCGTTATCACCACCTCAAATCCGACACTGAGGAAGACATCCACAGCCCGCGCCACGGATTTCCTTACGCGCACATGATGTGGCTGATCCGCAAGCCGCCCTCGTTTCGCGAACGCTCGCTGCGTTACGCCGCCGACGTGCGCAAAATCTGGTACTGCAAGCTCTGGGAGAACTCCGCCCTCTACGTCGTCCCGCATCTCCTCGTGGCGGCAATTCTCTTCGCCACGCTCGGCCTCGCCGGCATGCTCTGGTGCCTCTACGTCCCGATGTTGTTCGTTTACAACTGCACCTGGGCGGTGAACTCGATCTGCCACATGAAGCAGTTTGGCTATCGCACTTTCGAAACGTCGGACGAGAGCAAAAACAATTTCTGGGTCGGCCTCGGCGCGCTCGGCGAAGGTTATCACAACAATCATCACGCCAAGCCGCGCTGCGCGGCGCACGGGCTGAAGTGGTGGGAATTCGATCTCACGCGTTACACCATCTGGACGCTGGAAAAACTGCACCTGGCCTGGAATGTCGTCTGGCCCGAGCCCACTCCGGCCGACAACGTCGAGCAAGACGTTTCCGCCGATGAAGCAGGCACGATGCTGATCACGAGCGCGGATCCAAACTCGGTCGGCTAGCGAGTGGCGCGTTTCGGCGCGCAGATACGGATCTCTTCCGGAAAAGTCCGTGCCAAAACGGTTCGGCCGGGTTTAGTGGCAGGCATCCGTGGCCTTTTTTATCCGGCAATTCCAGCGTCTGCCCGAATCGAGCCGCTCGATTCTGCTCACCGGAATCTACGGGCTGGTCGGCGGGCTCGCCGCCGTCACCTTTGAGCTCGGGATTAACTGGATTTATCTCTCCACCTTTGTCACTCTCTCGCATCGCACCCTGACCGTCTTTCTCCTCGGGTCGCTCGCAGTCGTGGTCGGTTGTTCGTTAGGCGGAGGCTGGCTCATGTCGCGCGTCGACCAGGGCGCGGCGGGGAGCGGAATTCCGCAGCTCAAATTCGCGTTCTGGCAGGATTTCGGACTCGTTAGGCTGCGGACGGTGTTCGTGAAGTTCTTCGCCGGCCTGCTCCACGTCGGCGGGGGAATGAGCCTGGGGCGGGAGGGTCCTTCTGTTTTCATCGCGGGCGGCGTCGCGTCGGAAATAAGCGGGCGACTCGGCATTCCCAAGCAGCGGCGGCGCCGTCCGACGGCGGCCGGAGCGGCAGCGGGTTTGGCGGCCGCTTTTAATACTCCACTGGCCGCCATCACCTTTGTCCTCGAGGAAATCGTGCAGGATTTGAACAGCCCGCTCGTCGGCAGTGTCATTCTGGCTTCGGTTCTCGGCGCCTTCACGGTCCACGCCATTATCGGAAAGAACCCGGCCTTCGTGCTCCCCCAAATCGAGGGCGCAACCTGGCGGGCGTATGTCGGCGTGCCGCTCGCTTCCGCTTTTGCCTCGCTCGTCGGAATCGGTTTCCAGCGCGCTACCCTGCGGCTGCGCGCCTTTTCCAAAAAGTGGACCGCGCTGCCGCGCTGGATTCATCCGCTTCTCGGCGGCCTGACCGTCTGGATGTTTGGCGTGGCAATTTTCATCTGGTCCGGTCATCTCGGCGTCTTCGGCCTCGGCTACGATGATCTTTCCGCGATGCTGCACGGCGAACTGCCGTGGCTCCTGATCGCGGCCTTTCTTCTCGCGAAATGGATTTCGACCGTGGCCTGCTACGGCTGGGGCGGTTGCGGCGGCATCTTTGCGCCGCTCCTTTTTCTCGGCGCGGCGGCCGGCGGCACGATCGGTGGACTTTTTGGATACGTGCTCCCGCTGACGCACGATGGGCAGACGCTGCTCGCCATCATCGGGATGAGCGCCTGCCTGAGCGCGGTCGTTAGGGCGCCTTTTACTTCCATCCTGATCGTCTTTGAAATGACGCACCAATTCTCGCTCGTGCCCGCTCTTATGCTCGGTGCGCTGGTGAGC
>DASXYO010000038.1:0-2985 GCA_036502465.1 Chthoniobacterales bacterium | reverse complement strand
TGTCCCCAGCCCGGCGAACCGCGCCGGATGCGCCCTAACGACTTCGGCGATATGATCGTTGAGCTGACGCGAAAGGTCGAGCCCGTCGGCCGGTTTCGCCCAGTAGCTGAACATGACCGGCACGGTCGAAAGGACCTGGACCGCGACCCCGGCCCGATCGCATTCCTCGATCCGGCGCGCCGGATCCCACGAGTTGTCGCCGACTTCGCGAAAGAACCGGTCGCCGATCATCATCCGCGCGCAGCACGGACGATGATGTTCCATCCGAACAAATCCGGGATAGCCATATCGGGCGTCCAAGTCCGGCCATTCCCGCGGAAGAATATGGGTATGCAGATCGATCTTCATCGTCGTCGGACTAAAAGCGTCTCTTCGCTCCGAGGCCGGCCATCAACCATCAAAACGGCCGGTCGGCTCGGGCTTCGGCACTTTTGCGCCGCACTTTTTGCAGGTCCGGCGCTCATCGTCGTTCCAGAAGTCGAGCATCGCCTGGCTGAAATGCTCGACGATGTCGCCGCAATCGAAGTCGATGTCCTCGACCAGCGCGCCGCAATTTTCGCAGTAGAAAATGACGTGCTCATGCTCGCCCGGCGGCCGGCGGCGCTCGACCACCACCCCGAGAGTGTCGGACGGACGAACCGGCGCGTGCGGGACGTTCGGCGGGATGAAAAAGGTTTCGCCCTCGCGCACCGGGTAATCGACGATCTTCTCGCCCTCGCGGATACGCACTTTGATGTCGCCCTTCAGCTGATAAAAATATTCCTCCGAATCGACCTGGTGAAAATCGTTCCGCGCATTCGGGCCCTTGATCACCATGACGAAGAAATCGCGCCCGTCGTAGAGGTATTGATTGCTGACCGGCGGCTTGAACTTGTCTTTGTGTTCTTCGATCCAGTTCGTTAGGTCGATGGCGGATTTTACTTCGGTTTCCATAGGTCAGGGCGTTCGCAATTCTTCGGGCTGCGATGTTAACGCGATCAAATTACGGAGGGTAGCGCAAGCTTCCAGCTTGCCGGCCAGGTGCAAGCTGGAAGCTTGCGCTACCATTCAGATTGCCGGGCGCTCTCGTTTCCCGTCGTACCAGAGGGCGAGCCTGTCGCGTGTCCGGAGCGCCCCCCGCCCGCCTAACAAGATGAAAAATGTCTGTCCGAGGAGGACACCCGGGCGATGCATTCTTAATTTTCTGGCCGAGGTGATGACCGGTTCGCGAAGAATTTTGAATCGCCCGCGTTTGCGGAGGGCGAGGCTGAAATAGATTTCTTCGCCGGCAAAGTATTGCTCGTCGAAGCCCCCGGCTCCCTCGAAATCCGCGCGCCGGGTGAAAAGAAATGCGCCCGCGCCAAAGCCGGTTCCGAAATAGACGACGCAGAACACGCGCACCAGGATGCGCGTGAAAAGCGGAAGGCGTCCCTCCATCTCGACCCGTGCACCGCCACCGATGCAACCCTGGGCGAGGGCGGCAAGCGCTCCCGTCACGTGGCCGGGCGCGATGTGTGTGTCGGCATCGACGAAGAAGAGAATATCACCGCGCGCGGCGTGGGCGCCGGCGTTGCGCGACGCGGCGATTTGACGGCGCTCGATTGAAATGACACGCGCTCCGAAACTCCGCGCGATCTCAGCGGTGGCGTCGGTTGAGGCGTCGTCTACTACGATTAACTCAAACGGTTCTCCGGCCGCGTCGACCGCGCGGCGCAGCGCGCGCAGCGTTTGGGGCAACTCGTGTTCTTCGTTATGCGCCGGGATAACGAAAGAGAGTTTCGGCGCTCCGCCGCGAATAAATTGGGTGAGCGTTTGGAATGCGAATTCGTATCCCGGCGGCCATTGGCTGGCGCGTGGGCCAGCGACATTGAGGACCTCGACTTGATTTGCCCTAACGAATCCTTTGAGATGCCTGGCGGATTCTTCGGGAGAGACATTCGCGGCGTCGATGAGCAGGTGCGGTTTCCGTTCAGCCGCGCAAAAATCTGCCGTCGCCTTCGTCCCGCCCTGCAGAGTCTCCCGGTAAAAAACAACCGTGCCATCGGAGTCGCGAACGTTTTGCGCCGTGCGCTCGAGGTATCCGCCGCCCGGAAGTTCGCGCAGGGGATAATGCGCGGGAATCCTCCCGGTTTCATCGAGCCGGCCTTCGGGACACCAGCCGCCGCAGTCGACGCCTAACGACATCGCAGCATCGAGCGCGGCGCGATCGACCCCCGTTTGGCCGCCGGAGACGATCTTCATTCAGGAAGCGCGTGCCTTCTCGTCGATCGCCAGGTAATCCTCGCGTGGCGGACTGAAGGTGTCGATGACGGTCGTGTCCTCGATCGTTTCCACGCCGTGCGGCACGTTGCTCGCAAGGTAAAAAGCGTCGCCCGCCGCCAGCTCGTGTGGCACGCCGGCGACGATCAGTTTCATCCGGCCCCTAACGACATGCGCGATCTGCTCCTGGGCATGCTTATGCTCGGGCATGACGCTGCCCGCGGCCAGCTCGGCCCGCATCTGATACATCGAGGCGCCGCTCGCGATGGTGCGCCGTTTGATGCCGGGCGCGATATCGATCCAGGGATTCTCATTTTCGTTCACGAATGGGAGCATGGTGGATAATCCGCTCTTTTCCAAGTCGCCTCGCGGAAGGACTTTGTTTGCCTAAAGCGTCGCCCCCGTTCAATCTCCCGCCATGCCCGAACTGCAACCGCCGCCGCCGTTGCCGAGGTCGCAGCCCTTCCTGCGGCGCAACAGCACGGTGATCAAACTCTTCGGCGTCGGCGCGCTCATTCTCGTCATGCTGATCCCGCTCGCCATGATCAGCGGCGTGCTGAGCGATCGGCTGCAACGCCGGAACGAAGCGGTGAGCGAGATCACCGATTCGTGGGGCAAGGAGCAAAACATCATCGGGCCGGTGCTGGGCGTTCCGTTCCAATACAAATTCAAGTCGATGAAGGACACGACCATGCCCGACGGCCACGTCGAGCGGCGTGAGGTGGAGGAGATGCTGGTCGGGAATGC
>DASXYO010000037.1:0-22096 GCA_036502465.1 Chthoniobacterales bacterium | reverse complement strand
AAAACTGTCCTCGAAGCTGTCCGCACGAGCATCAATCCCAAGATCATCGACGTCCCCAGCGCAGCGATGGGTCGCACCACGATCGATGGTGTCGCGAAGGACGGGATCGGCGTGAAGGTGAAAGCCCGTGTCACCGTCCGCTCGCATCTCGACCGCTTCGTCGGTGGCGCGACTGAGGAAACAATCATCGCGCGCGTGGGCGAGGGGATCGTGACGTCAATCGGCTCAGCCGATACCTACAAGGACGTGCTCGAAAATCCCGATCGCATTTCCAAGCTCGTCCTGCATAAGGGTCTCGATAGTGGAACCGCCTTCGAAATTCTCTCGATCGACATCGCCGACGTCGACATCGGTGACAATATCGGAGCGAAGCTGCAGACCGAACAGGCCGATGCCGACAAGCGTGTCGCCCAGGCAAAAGCGGAAGTCCGCCGCGCCGCCGCCGTTGCGGTCGAGCAGGAGATGCGCGCCCGGACCCAGGAGATGCGGGCCAAGGTGGTGGAAGCCGAGTCGCTCGTGCCGCAGGCCATGGCCGATGCCTTCCGCTCCGGCAATCTCGGGATCATGGATTACGTGCGAATGAAAAACGTCCAGGCCGACACGACGATGCGCGAATCGATCGGCGCGAGTGAGAAGCCGAGCACGGAAGGCGCCTAACAAACATAAAATCTGTGCTTCGTTAAATTCTCGAGATGAACGACACCGTCATCTTTCTCGTCCTCGCCGGGCTGGCGCTGCTGCTGAAATTATTTACCCGCCAAAGTCCACAGGATTCCGGAAGGCCGACGCCGCCGACGCCTCGGCCTAACGAACGCGTTGCGCCTCCTCCCATGCGCCACTCGCCCGAGAGCGAAGAGGAGCGAGTGCGCCGTTTCCTCGAGGCGCTTGGGATGCCAGCCGGAACGCAACCGCCGCCGCCCGTGCGCCCGCGTCAGGTCATTACGCCAACCGCTTCGCCCCCGCCGCGCGCGCAGCGGCCGAAGGTCAGACGCACGGTCATTCAACCATTGCCGCCTTTGGTCACGACGCCTCCGCCTTTGCCGACAGTCACGGCCGCTCCGCCCGAGCCCGTCTTTGTCGAGGAAATCACACGGCCAGTCGTCGTCACCTCGCTTCCGGTCGCCGCGGTCCCCGTTTTACGTCCAACCGCGTCGCGTCCTCTGGCTCCTGCTGGCTCGTTAGGTGCAACCCTTCGTTCCAAGGCCAGCGTTCGTCGGGCCATCATGCTGCGCGAGATTCTCGGCCCACCGCGCGGCTTGCAACCGCTCGATGTCTAACTCTTTCTAGTAGCCCGCCGCCATCCCGTCCTTGCGCGATTCACTCGCGCCGACATAGACCCGCTGGCCGTCGTGCATTTTGACCTTGATCGCCTGATAGCCGCCGTAACCGCCGACGTCGAAGCGCACATCGTGTCCAAGTTTGATTAGTTCGCGCGCCGATTCGTAGGGGATGCCGCTCTCGAGATTAACGTAACCCCCGTTCGCCATTTTTTCGCCCGTCGGCTCGTTATCGCCGTCGTGCTGCCAGCGTGAAGCGTCCCCTGCCTCCTGCACGTTGAGGCCGAAATCGATCTGGTTGGTTAACACCTGGACATGACCTTGCGGTTGCATTCCGCCGCCCATGACTCCGAAAGCTTCCCAAGGTTTTCCATCCTTCATTACAAACCCCGGGATGATAGTGTGAAATGGGCGTTTGCCCGGGGCGTAGACATTCGCGTGGCCTGGCTCCATCGAGAATAGCTCGCCGCGGTCCTGGAAATTGAAGCCCAGACCAGGCACGACGATGCCGCTGCCCATTCCGCGATAGTTGCTTTGAATAAGCGAGACCATGTTGCCTTCGTCATCCGCGGCGCACAGGTAGATCGTGTCGCCCTGCTCAAGCGCTGGATTGCCGGGAGCAACAGTTTTCGCAGCGTGTTGCGGGTCGATGAGTTTTCGCCGTTCCGCCGCATAGCTCTTCGAGAGCAAGCCCTTGAGCGGGATCTTGGCGAAGGCCGGGTCGGCGTAGAACTTTGCCCGATCCGCCCAGGCAAGCTTTTTTGCCTCGATCATGAGGTGGAGGGCGGCTGGCGAATTGCGTCCCATCTTCTTCAGGTCATAGCCTTCGAGCACATTTAACATTTGCAGCGCGGCGATCCCTTGCCCGTTAGGCGGCAATTCGAAGACATCGTAGCCGCGATAGTTGACCGAGACCGGCTCTACCCAGGTGCTGGTATGTTTCTCGAAATCGACTTTACGCAGGTAGCCGCCGTTCGCCTGCATGAAGGCATCGATCTCGTCCGCGATCTCGCCCTTGTAGAAAGCATCCCGGCCTTTCGCGCCGATCAGGCGCAGCGTCCTGGCCAGTGCCGGATTTTTGAAGATATCGCCCTTTGCCGGAGTATGGCCCTTTCCATCGAGAGTGTAAGTCTCCAGGAATGCACCGGGCAGGCCCTGGTAGAGCTTCGGACCAAACGACCAGTAGTAGGCAATCAGTTCACTGACCGGAAAACCTTCCTCCGCGTAACGCGCAGCCGGCGCGAGATCGTCGCCTAACGAGAGCTTGCCAAACTTCTTTTGCAGCTCGGCCCAGCCATCGACGCAACCCGGGACGCTGATCGGCAGCATCCCGCGGGCCGGAATGCTCGTGCGGTTGAGTTTCGCCAGCTCCGCCTTCATCTGGTCGTAACTCAGTCCAAGCGGCGACCGCCCACTGGCATTCAATCCGTAAAGCTTGTTCTCCTTCGCGCTGTAAACGATCGCGAAGAGGTCGCCGCCGATGCCATTCGAGACCGGCTCCGTTAGGCCAAGTGTCGCGTTGGCCGCAATCGCGGCGTCGACTGCGCTCCCGCCGCGTTTCAGAATCTCGATCCCGACCTGAGTCGCCAGCGGGACGCTGGTGCAAACCATGCCATGTCGTGCCAGCACCTCTGAACGGGTGGCAAAATCCTTCCCGGTGATCCGGTCGATCTGCCCTTGCGCAAGTTGCGCTCCAACAATGGCCAACGGTGCAAGAAGAAAAGGAATGCGCATGGGCGAAGCTACGATTGGGGATCGAATGCGCAATGTTGCCCTGTGTTCCGT
Organism: Chthoniobacterales bacterium; assembly: GCA_036502465.1. Classification (GTDB taxonomy): domain Bacteria; phylum Verrucomicrobiota; class Verrucomicrobiia; order Chthoniobacterales; family UBA10450; genus Palsa-1392. The sequence goes on along the minus strand of DASXYO010000037.1, from coordinate 19,034 downwards.
GCTTCAAATCCCGTCGTGGTTTTCAGGCGCGGAAGTGCCTTTTCCCCTGTTCCTGATCTGACCGCCCGGCTACGTTCGCTGGCTCATGCGCATTCGTGGACTCATCACCGCTCTTGGGCTAAATGCCATTCCGGCGGCTGGTTGGTTTCTCGGTGACTGGTCCGCTGGCACGACCCTTGTCCTCTATTGGATCGAAACCCTGCTGGGCACATTGCTGGTCGGCGCCCGCATTCTGCTCCATCGGCGGCTCCGCCCGAGCAAAGGGCATTGGAGTTACCAGGCTCCGCAAACTCAGCCGTCGCCGGGCAGAAGCACCTATCTCACTGCCTTTCTTGTCCCGGCCCTCGTTTTCACCCTGGCGCACGGTGTCTTCCTCGCCGCGCTTGGCTTCATGGCGGTCGCGAATCATTTCGCGCCGGAGGCGCGCGTCGAGCCCGGACCTTTACTCGTTGGGCTGAGTGGACTCGTCCTTTTTCAAGGCGCAGATTTCTGCCTTGATCTCATCTGGCTGAGAGACTGCTCCTTTGCCTGGCTGGAGCGATTGGGCCAGCAAACGCTCGGCCGCGTCTTCGTGATTCATCTCACCATCATCGGCGGGATGATGGCGGTCATGTTCACCGGCGTGAATCGACATTTCTTCGGCGTCTTCATTTTCCTGAAAACACTCCTCAACTGCAGCGTCATGGTACCCCAGTGGCAGCCAAAAACGCCGCCCGTCTGGCTCTCCAAGGCGATGGACCACATGAAAGCGCCGAAAAACAAAAATACGACCTTCGCGGAGTTCTGGAAACAGACCGACGACCAGGAAGCGGCCAGAGTAGCGCGGAATGAGACTCCTTCTCGCTAACGGCAACAGGATGTAAGACCTACTTCGGCGCTGTGGATTGGACGATCTGTTCGAAGCGCGGGTCCTGCCGTAGCGGATCCCAGATTTGGCCCAGCTTGAGTTCTCCGTAACTGACTCCAAAAGGAATCCTGGCGACCTTATCCAATAACTCAATGGCATGGGTCGTCTCTCCGACCTGGGCATAAATGCTGGCCAGGCGGTACGCGATCTCCGCGCCGACGATGGAGTCCTTGGCGATTGGGAGTAACTCTGTCGCGTGTTCGCCTTCACGGATCGCCGCCTCCTTGTGGCCGAGGGCGGCATCGAGTTGGCCGAGAACGACGACGGCCTGGGCGTTCTCCGGTTGCTGAGTCACGCTGGCGGCGGCCCGGTCCCGTGCGGCGGCATATTGCGCCTTCGCTTTGGCTTCGTCGCCGAGGCCGCTGGCGGTGAGCGCCTCATTCCATTCCTTTGGAATGAAAAAGCCATTGTTATCGAACTCGGCGACTTTGCCGCCAGCGAGAAGAGTCCCGGCGGTATGGTAATCGCGTTCCGTCATGGCCAGATCAAAGCGGCAATTCACCAGATCACTTTCGTTTGCCGCCCGGGCGGCCTCACTGGTGACGAGAGCTTTCCAAGGGCCGAGGTCGGCCTTGGCAAACATGTCGATTAAGGCGCGCAACTGGAGCAGACCGAAATCGAGCGGATCCCACTTGAGAGTGTTGTCGATCATCCCGATCGCCTCGGGGGCGCGGCCCACGGCACCCAGCGTATTTGCGGTCTCCGAGATGAGGCTGGCGTTGCGTGGATCCGCCGTGACCGACTGCTTCATTTCGCGGATGGCTTCGTCCCAATGACCCTGGCGGCGTTTGATCAACCCGGTCCAGTAACTGATATAGGCGTCGTTAGGCAGCTCGCGCCGCGCCGCCTCCAGCTCTTTCAACGCCGCATCGTAATCCCGGTAGCCCCAGTAATACAGGATCGCGCGGCCGAAATGGACGTCGCCGGAATCCGGTTGGACGCGAGCCGCCTGGTCGAGTGTTTTCTGGGCCGCCGCGAGCCGCTCTGGCGTATGATCGTTCCCCTGCCAGTAGAGAAAAAGATGTCCCTTGGCGAGCTGGCAGAGCGCGGGCACAAAGGCGGGGTCGCGCTGGGTCACGGCCTCGAGCAATGTGATCGACTGCCGGGCCGTATCGGCCCCGCTTACGCCAACGGAAGTGATGGATTTGCGCGAGAGCTCCTGGGCGCGCAAATAGAGGTCGTAGGCGATCAGATCTTTCGTCGGCTTGGCTTCCAAGCTGGCTTCTTCCTTGGGTGAGAGTTCGGCCTGGAGCTGGTCGGCGATCGACTTCGCAATCTCGCTCTGGATGGCGAAGACGTCGGCGAGATCGCGGTCGTAGGTCTGTGCCCAGAGATGCGCGTCGGTGCGGGCATCGATCAACTGCGCATTCACTCGCACCCGATTCGCCGCGCGCTGGACGCTGCCTTCGAGAACGTGAGCCACTCCCAATGCCCGGCCAATCTCTCGGAGGTTGCGGTTCGCTGTGTCCTTGAACTGCATGACCGAGGTGCGGCTGATGACCTTCAGGTCGGCGATCCTTGCCAGGTCGGTCAGGATTTCATCCTGCACGCCATCGGCAAAGTAAGCATTCTCTTTGTTGCTGCTTAGGTTTTCAAAAGGAAGAACCGCGATCGACTTCTCGGGAATCTTGCCGGTCGGTGGAGGAGGCGCAGGGGGCGCTGGCGCGGCGGCAACTGATGGCTCGACTTTCGTGACTGGCCGATGCGAGAGGAAATAGAATCCGGCGGCGAGAATGATAACCGCGAGGACCGCGAGCGCAGCGATCAATCTGACCGATCGTCCTGCTGGTTGCGCCGCACCACTGACCACCGGCGCGCTTTGGTCCGTCTGTCCGATGCGGAATTTTTCCGGCATGGCCGCGTTGCCGATCTGCTCGGCGTAAAGATTCACGAGATGCAGGCGGACGCCGTGTTTCACCTCGCATTCGCCGAGATCGTGCAACCGCGACGCCCAATGGCGATACTGCATCAGATCCTCCGCCACCCGCTGCGAAAGGAGGATGTGCCCCGCATCGCCGCAATCCATCACTCGCTGCGCCATGTTAATCCCTGCGCCGGCAAGATTGGCGCGCCCGCTTACGTCGGTTACTTCACTCACCGGGCCGCTATGAATTCCCATCCGCACCGGGATCTCCGGATGCTTCTTCAGTGCCTCCGCGATCTCGAGCGCGCACCGCGCCGGTTCCTCCGAGCTATTGTGAAAGACGAGCGCCATCCCATCGCCCGTCGGCAGCTTTACCAGTTGTTCGTTAGTCGATGCGCGCACCTGCGAAGTCGCGAGCACGATTTCGGTCAACTGGCTGAGCCGCTCCCGTTGTTCGTCGATCAGGAGTTTCGAATACCCGACGAGATCGATGAAGAGCACATGCCCGATCTCGAAGCGGAGATCATTCCCGGGTTCAAGGGACATATCCGAATTACGAGACGGAAGGCAGCGAGCGGATCACGCTGTCCACCATATCGGAGTTCGCGTTCGCGGGCACTGGAAATTTTTGATCCGGGCGGACATTTTCAAAAGATTTAGCTCGGCTTTAAGTGATTTCCCATCAACGCTTTCGCCTTATGAAAACTTCGATGCAGAAATTTGCGGTGGCGATTGTGCTGGCATTTGCTTTCGGCGGGGCACTTCTTTTCGCGGCCGATCATGCCGCGCCCTCGATGGCTCCCGGGCCGGCCCTTGCGAAACTCAAGGCGGGCAATGAGCAATTCGTTACCGAAGCAAAGAGCCCGGCCAAGCCGACCCGCGCACGGCGACTCGAAACCGCCAAATCGCAGCACCCCTTTGCCATCGTGGTTGGCTGTTCCGATTCTCGCACTCCGCCCGAGATGATTTTCGACCAGAACATCGGCGACCTGTTTGTCGTCCGCACCGCCGGCGAAGTAGTAGGGGACTACGAACTGGGGAGCATCGAGTATGCGGTCGAGCATTTGGGTGCGCGGCTCATCGTAGTGCTTGGTCACGCGCGGTGCGGCGCGGTCCAGGCCGCGGTGGCGGGCGAGACTGCGCCGGGTCACATCGGTTCCATTGTGCGCAACATCCGGCCGGCCGTCCTGAGCGTGAGTCACCAGCCAGGCGATCCGCTGAAAAACGCAATCAAGAGCAACGTCGAACAGGTCGCGGCGCAGATCCGGAAGCAAGCTGAGCTCGGTTCGCTCGCCTCCGAAGTGAAGGTGGTCCGCGCCTATTACGATTTCGATACCGGTAAAGTGGAGTGGCTGGAAGGAAAGTAAGGAGCCTCCTTTCTTACCCGTTCACTCTGGGCGCAGCATTTTTGAGCGATCGCCAGCCGGAACTTGGGAAAGCCTGCGCGCTTGCAAGCACGAGGCGATCTCGTAGTTTCTGAGCCGCTCGAAAAGCCGGCGTGGCGGAACTGGCAGACGCGCCAGACTCAAAATCTGGTACTCGCAAGGGTGTGTGGGTTCGATCCCCTCCGCCGGCATATCTCCCTTGGATCTCCTAATCCTGCTCTTTCCCCGATCAATTTCATGCTCACCGTTTCACAAGTCACCAAATCGTTTGCCGGGCGCATCCTCTTCGAGGATGTCTCGCTCCAGGTGAACCGTGGCGACCGCGTCGGGCTTGTCGGGCCAAACGGCGCCGGCAAGTCGACCCTCTTCTCGCTCATCCTCGATGAAGCCTCGCCCGATGAAGGCAAGATCTCGATCGAGAAAAGCGCGACGATGGGTTACCTCCCGCAGGAAACGGCGGCGGCCGGCGAGGAGTCCGTCCTCGAGCTGGCCTGCGGTAAATCGCACCAGGAACTGGAAGACGAGCACGATTGGGAGATCGAGCCCAAGGCGAAAAAGATTCTCGCCGGGCTGGCTTTTCGCGAGAGCGATTTTGCCCGGCCGGCCAGCGCGTTGAGCGGCGGCTGGATTATGCGCGCGCATCTCGCGCGCCTCCTCGTGTTGGAGCCCGATCTTCTCCTGCTCGACGAACCGACCAACCATCTCGATCTCGATTCGTTAGTCTGGTTCCAGGAATATTTGAAGAATTATCCCGGCGCGATCCTCATGATCTCGCACGATCGCGAATTCCTGAACGCTCTCGTCGGCAGCATCGTCGAGATCGCGCACGCCAAGCTGGTCCGTTACCGCGGAAACTGGGACAGTTACGTCGAACAAAAAGCCGCGCGCGAAGAGCAGCAGCTATCCGCCTATAAGAACCAGCAGAAAGAGATCGCGTCGCTCCAGCTCTTCGCCGATCGCTTCCGGGCCAAGGCCAGCAAGGCCTCGCAGGCGCAGAGCAAGCTCAAGCAGATCGACCGCATGGAAAAAATCGCCGCGCCCACCGCGCAGGCGAAGACGATCAAGTTCCATTTCCCGCAGCCGCCGCGGAGCGGTCTGCGCGCCATCACCCTCAAGGACGTGCGCCACGCCTACGGCGACCTCGTCGTTTACGAGTCGTTAAGTTTCGAAGCCGAGCGCGGCCAGCGCACCGTCCTCGTCGGGCCTAACGGCGCCGGCAAATCAACCCTGCTCAAACTCCTCGCCGGAGTGCTGGAAGTGCAAGGCGGTGAACGCCAGCTCGGGCACAATGTGCGCGTCGGTTATTTCTCCCAGCATCGCGTCGAGATGCTGAACGTCAGCAGCACCGTGCTCGAGAGCGTGCTCGATGTTCCCGAGCCCGTCTCGGAACAGACCGCGCGCACCGTCCTCGGCTCCTTCCTTTTCAAAGGCGACGACGTTTTCAAGACCGTCGGCGTCCTGAGCGGTGGCGAAAAGTCGCGCCTCGCCCTCGTGAAGCTACTCCTCTATCCGCCTAACCTCCTCCTCATGGACGAGCCGACCACCCACCTCGACGTCGGCTCGATCGACGCCCTCATCGGCGCGCTCCGCCAGTACGAAGGCACCCTCATTTTCATCAGTCACGACGTGCACTTCATTCGCGCCATCGCGCAGAGCGTCCTGCACATCAACTCCGGCCAGCTCACCCCTTACGCGGGCGATTACCAGTATTATCTCGATAAATCACAGGCTACTTCCGAGCGCGCCGCGCTCACCTCCGGTAATGGCCTAACGAACGCCCAGCCGAAGCAGGAAGCTGTCGCCGCCCCGCGCAACGCTCCCGGCTTGCGCGAACAAAAAGCCCAGAAGCGCGCCGACGCCGAAGTGCGCAAGGCGCTCGCCAAGGAAGAACGCGAGCGGGCCCGCCGCGTGCAGGAACTCGAGATGCACATCGCCACCCTCGAAGGCCAGCAAAAGGAACTTGCTGCCGAGCTCGAGGACCCCGCCGTTTACGAATCCGGCGGGCGCGCCGTCGCGATCAACCGCGAGCTTTCCGCCGTCTCTACCGAGCTCGAGCGTCTCACCGCCGAGTGGGAAAAAGCCGGCGCCGAGCTGACCAAATCCGTTTCGTCCTCTTCCTAAATCATCTCCACTTCGCGCTGGCATTCCGGGCGTTTGCGCAAGCCCGGATTCGAGTTAAACCGAGAGACGATGAATTACGTCACCTGGGCTTTGATCGGAATGGTTGGTTACTCCCTCACCACACTGCTCATGAAGCTGGCCATTCGCGGCGGACAATTCTCCAGCTTTCTCGTCCTGGCCTGCGCCACCGTGATTGTTTGCAGCTCGGCCTGGTGCGCCGTCCTGTTGCGCGGTGATTTGCAGCGCGTCAGCGCGCGAGATTTCGTGAGTAGCTCCGGCTGGCTTTCCTATGCGACCGGCGTCGCCCTGGCCGTCGCGGTCATGTCGCTCTTCCGTGCCCTCTCCCTCGGTCCGGCCAGCATCGTCGTGCCCGTTTACGGCATGTTCATCGTCGGCGGCGCGATCCTCGGCATCGTCTTCCTGCACGAGCCGCTCACCGCGCGCAAACTTCTCGGGATCGGTCTCGCCGTGGTTAGCGTCCTCCTCATCGCGAAGGGCTGATAAAGTCGAGCCGAGCTAACCGCCGGACGTTTTGCCGCGGCAAGTGGTTTCTTAGCCCCGGAGACCGCCCCGCGGAGCGAAAAAGTGCCTCACGCCAGCCGGAAAGTGCCTCCCTTGGGCTGGGAAGCGCTTTTTCCATCCGGGAGAGCGCCCCTCCAGACCGATAAAGTGCTTCCTTAGCCCGGGAGACCGCTTCGCCAGCCCGGTAAAGTGCCCTCCAGGAGCCGTGAAGTGCTTTCTTAACCTGGGCGACCGCTTTTTAAGCCCAAAAGCGCCTCCACCGTTTATGGACCGAGGGGCGATCCTCGGGATCAAGCCGCGACGAGCCGCTTTGCGCAATTGTTGCCGCGGCTGATAACTCCTCGGGCGTTTCGCTCATTTAGCGAGAGTTAGCGGAGCGCTGTTTCCGCCATAGGGGTTAAATGCAGACGTGGCCGCGAAAGGACGGCCACCAGGATACCAGTCAGGCCAACGAAAGCGCTTAGACGGAGCCACCTCCGGAGGCTCGGATGATAAACCGCGTAGCTGACAGAGGGATCGCTCTTCTTGTAGTAGACGCGGATCGTTCGGTTCGGTCGGCCACCTTTGTCGTCCAAGTCTGACAGGCCGAGAAAGCTCATTCCGGAATACCTTTTGCCTTCCACCGCATAACTGTAAAACATCGACCGTGAATGGGACGAATTCGTCGTGGGAACCGCCATAGTCACAAGGCCGGTCGTCTCCGTGAGAAAAGACATGCGAATGGCACCGTACGCAGCGGCGACGACCCCGAGCGTAATGAGGGAAACGCCGATCGTGAAGCAGAGACCGCGGAAGATTCGCCGTAACCGGGAGCGGGGAACGATAAACGCCGAACTCATCAACCCCGCTTTAGAGTCAGCGTGGGGCTGCTGCAAGAAAAGGCCCGGTAAGCAGGGCGCGATGACGGCGCCATGGACAACCGATGCGCGGGTGAAGACCCGAGACTTGGGCCCAAATTGGGCCCAAGTCGAGTCACTCAACTGAGTTACACCTTAGTTTTGCAGGAGCGGAAGCAGGAAGTCGATCGCGTCGGCGCTAATGCTATTCCAGTAGGCGAAAGCGTGCGCCCGTCCCGGGATCACAGCCTGCTCATAATTCCGGGAGCGGACGCTCTCGAGCTGGTCGACCAGATCGGTCAATTGCTGCGGCGGCATCGGTTCGCTGTCCGAGGTGTAAAGCTTGAGCGGCGGCATTATCCCTTTGATAAAGGAGACCGGCGACGCTGCCTCGAGCACCCTCGCGTCGGTCGAATCGACGTAGTTACTCACCCAGCCAAGAAACGCCCCCTGCTGCCATCTCCAGGATGTCTTATCACCGTAATCATACGCGCCGCTCAGGCAGACTGCGGCATCCACCCGGTCGTCGCCCGGCGTCCCGTTAGCGGCTGTGTAAACAATGTGAGACCCGCCCGCTGAACCGCCAACCGCTCCCACCTTGCCGTTACCCCGGGAGTCGGCCCGCGCGGCACGGATTGCCACGACGACATCGTTTGTCTGGTCCGGGTAACGCCCGTCCGATTTCTGGCCCGGAAGCATCCCCGGCGGCGCCAGCCGGTAATCGATCACGAAAGCGTTCATCCCGGCCGCGCTCAAATCCTTGGCGCAAGCCAGCAGCTTGGAATCGGCCGGATTGGCGCTAAACCCGCCCCCGTGGATCACCAGCACGTTGGGGTGTTCACCGGCTCCCTTGGCTGGAAATACCTGCCAGGTCAGGATCGTCCCATCATCCGCGACCCCGTATTGCTCGATGATGGGCCCGAGGGCCCGGGCCGATTGAGCCGCTATTACTATCTGCCCGATGACGAGGGGAATTATCAGCGTTGAAAGCATTCTCTTCATCATTTTTCAATTTCTCTCCTGTTTAGCTGTTGTTCGGCCGAGCGCGTCTTTGCGCTCGTTGCCGTAACGCGACCTAACCCAGAGCCGGTCAGCGCGCCGAGGAGAAAATAAATTCTTTCAAGACTGTAATGAAGCGGTCACGGAGAGGTTGGGAAAAGGTGACTTCGCAGGCTGCCCCTGAGAGCGGCGCTTTGACGCTCAGGCGAGTCGGTCACGACCGCTGCGGTCTGCGCTTCGGTTCCATTCCGCGCTCAGCTTTTCCAAGGCTGGGACCAATTGATCAAACCGCTCGATTAAAGCGGCCGCGCCGAGCGCCTCGACCGGCCGATCGCGAAAACCCCATGTCACCGCGAGGCAGGGCAAGCCGGCCGCATGTGCTGTCCGCACATCGGTGATCGAATCGCCCACCAACACCGCCGCGCCGCCGCCGGCCTGGCGAATCGCTTCCCGTAACGGCGCCGCGTCCGGCTTGCGCACCGCTAATGTGTCGCCGCCGAACACGCTCGCGAAGCGCTCCGTCCAGCCAAACGCCGCCAGCAATTTGCGACTCAAGCCCTCGGGCTTGTTCGTGCAGATCGCCAGCTTCGCGCCGCGTTCCCGCAGAAGATCGAGTGCAGCTTCCGCGCCCTCGTAGGGGCGGCTCTTGTCCGCGATATGCGGCTCGTAATATTCGAGAAAAATCGGCAGCGCCTGCTCGATCAACTCCGGCGTCGCTGGGCCGGTCGCGCCCAGGCCGCGCTCGACGAGGTTGCGCATGCCGCGGCCGACCATCTCGATCACGCGTGACGCCGGCACCGGTTCGCGGCTGAGCCTAACGAGCATGTGATTGAGCGCGTCCGCCAGGTCCATGGCGGTATTGGCGAGCGTGCCGTCGAGATCAAAGACGACGACCGCAAATGGAAAAGACATCTCCTGCTCTCGCGCAACTGTGCATGCCGAACAAGCTCTGGCCCCGGTCGGGACCAATCTCTGATTTCGGACCAGTTATTCGGGACGCGGGCGACTGTGATTCTTGTTGGTTCCCCCTCCCAGAATGATACTATCGCCGGCGGTGCCAGCGATCCCCGACATTCTGGAAAACGGCGGCGCAGTTTTTCTGACCACTCACTGGAGCGTCGTCCTGAATGCGCAGGGCCAATCCGCCGCCGCGGAAAAGGCGCTGGAAGCGCTTTGCCGGTGTTATTGGCGGCCGCTTTATGCGTTCGTTAGGCGGGAAGGCCATTCGCCCGAGGAAGCGCAGGATCTGACGCAGGAATTTTTCGCGCGCTTTCTCGCCCGCAAGGATTTTGGAACCGCGCGCAAGGAGAAGGGGCGGCTGCGTTCCTTCCTCCTCACCTCGCTGAAACACTTTCTCACGAACGAGCGTCACCGCGCCAGCGCGCTGAAGCGCGGGCGAGGTGCAGTGCCGTTTTCGCTCGATCAAATTCTCGCGGAACAACGTCTCGATCTCGAGCCGGCCGAAACGATGACCGCGGAGCAAATTTACGAGCGCCGCTGGGCCACCGCGGTGCTCGACCAGGTGCTCTCGGACCTGGAAGCGGAGCATCGCGCGGCGAGGAAAACCGCGCTCTTCGAGCGTCTCAAACTTCTTCTGACCGACGAGTCGGGCCATCCTTCGCAGGCCGAGATCGCGCGTGAACTCTCCATGACCGAGAACGCGGTCAAGCAGGCATTCCACCGCCTGCGCCAGCGCTACCGGGAGCTTTTGCGGGCGCAGATCGCGCACACGGTCGCGACGGCGGACGAGATCGACGATGAACTCCGGCACCTGATCGCGGTCTTGCGGGCATAACGCGATGCAGCCTAACGAACATGCCGTAGCCACGCCGATCGGCGTCCGGCTTTGCGAGAAATGCAGCGCGAAGATCTTCGCGCCGGCCTCGACGGGATTTTGCAGCGCCTGCCTGCTCGAAGAAGGTCTCAACCTGCTCGCGGGGGAAGATTTCGTGTCGTTAGGCGAAACTGCCCCGGCGAATTTTGGCGATTATGAATTGCTGGGCGAGATCGGGCGCGGCGGGCAGGGCGTGGTTTTTCGCGCCCGCCAGAAGAGTCTCAACCGCATCGTGGCGTTGAAAATCATCGCGCTCGGGACGCTCGCGACGGAGACGCATCTGAAACGCTTTCGCCGCGAAGCGGAGGCGGCCGCCAGTCTTGAACATCCGCGGATTGTCCCGATCTACGAAATCGGCGAACGCGAGGGCGCGTGCTATTTCACGATGCAGTTCGTCGATGGCGGTCAGCTTGGGGAACTCGTCAGCGGCGAGCCGTGGCCGCTGCGGCGGGCTGCGGAAATCATCGCGAGCCTCGCGCATACGGTCCACTACGCGCATGAACACGGGATTCTGCACCGGGACATTAAGCCGGGTAACATTCTCCTCGACGCCGAGGGTGAACCGCATCTGGCTGATTTCGGCCTCGCGCGCTTAATCGAAAACGAAAGCACGGTGACGCGGACGCTCGATGTGCTTGGCACGCCCAGCTTCATCGCGCCGGAACAAGCCACGGGAAACGGCGCCCCGCCGACGCGCGCGACCGACGTCTATGGACTCGGCGCGGTCTTTTACCATTTGCTCACGGGGCATCCGCCTTTTGCCGGCGGGACTACTTACGAAACGATTCGGCTGGTCCTCGAAAGCGAGCCGCGCAATCCTAAATTCTGGAATGCAAAAGTCGATCGCGACCTGGCGACGATCTGCCTGAAGTGCCTGGAAAAAGATCCGCTGCGGCGTTACTCGTCGGCCCGCGCGCTCGCAGAAGACCTGGAACGCTGGCTGGGCCACGAACCGATTCGCGCGCGGCATGCCGGGATTTTCTATCGCGGACGCAAATGGGTTCGCCGCCAACCATCGCGTGTCGCGCTGCTCTCGTTAGGCGCAGCGTTCTTAGGCGTGATTGGATTTCTCTTCTGGAACCGTGAACCGCCACGGCCGCCTGCAGGCATCGCGGTGCTTCCGTTTGAAAATCTCGATGGCGACAAAACGAACACCGTTTTCGCTGACGGCATCCAGGATGACATCCTGATGAAGCTCGCGCGCATCGCCGACCTCAAGGTCATCAGCCGGGCCAGCTTGATGTCGTATCGTGGCGCGCGCAATAGCCGGGAAATCGGCAAAGCGCTGCATGTTTCGCATCTGCTCGAAGGCAGCGTGCGGCGCGCCGGCCACCGGGTCCGACTAGACATTCTGCTCATCGACGCCCGGACCGGCGAGCAGGTCTGGGGCGAGCAATATAATCGTGACCTGGATGACACCTTCAGAACGCAAAGCGAGATCGCGCAACAGGTCGCGGAAGAACTCCACCTCAAGCTGGCGCCGAGCGAAAAAACGGCGCTCGCGACGCGCCCGACGAAGGATTCCCAAGCCTACGATGCCTATCTTTGCGGCGCCGCCTTGTGCCCGTCTCCTCCCTTCGCCGAGCAACGGGAGGGCGATGTGGCGCGCAGTGTTGCCTTCTTCGAAAAGGCCATCGCGCACGATCCAGCTTTTCTCCTGGCCTACTGCAAGCTGGCGGAGGCGCACGACTTTCTTTATCGCGCAACTCCCACCAGCGAACATTTCGAGAAGGCAACCTCTGCAATCAATTCCGCGTTGCGATTGGCGGCGGACTCCGGTGAAGCCCACCTCGCCCTGGCCTTGCATCTGTATTGGGCCAAACTCGATTACACGCGTGCCCGCGCCGAGCTGGAGATCGCGGCGCGCACTTTGCCTAACGACGCCCGGATCGATGGCCTGGCGGGCCTGATCGATCGACGGGCGGGGCGTTGGAACGATGCCGCGCGAGAAATGAAACGGGCCGCAGAATTCGACCCCCGAAATCCGTATATCCTTTCGGTTATGGCCTCGATTTATGTGGAGATGCGCGCCTATCCGGAGGCGGAAGAGACCTTCGATCGTGCCATTGCCCTCAAACCCGAGGATATCGGGCCGCGACTCGGGCGGGCTGCTCTCGATGTCGAATGGCGCGCCGACTTCCGCCCCATCAGAGCCATCGAGAAGGAAGTTCTGCGCAACAATCCCGTTTTCGCCGAAGAAAAAGCTACTGTTGGTCTATGCATCGGACTGTATCGGCGCGACATAGAGGCAGAAGAGCAGGCCTTGGCAACGGTCGACGAAAACTGGGTCTTCGAACTGGGAGGCGTCCAATTGCGGCGAGCGTTTTACACCGGGTGGCTCGCGCAAATGAAGGGAGACTCAGCCGCGGCGCGCACTGATTTCCTGAGAGCGCGCGCCGACCAGGAAAAGGTTGTTCGCGAGGCGCCGGCAGACGCGCTCGCTCTTTGCGCCCTGGGCCTGATCGACGCTCAACTTGGCCGCGCCACCGATGCGCTCCGGGAAGGCCGGCATGCGCTGGAGCTGATGCCACTGGGAAAAAGCGCGCTGGAGGGCGCGGACGTTCTTTACGGCTTTGCGATGATCTGCGCCTGGACGGGCCAGCGAGATCTGGCTCTCGAGAAAATTGAGAAGCTGGCAAAAATTCCCTCGAGCCTTACCTACGGTGCCCTGCGCCTCGATCCGTCTTGGGATTCCCTCCGCGACGATCCGCGCTTCGAGAAAATCGCCGCCTCACTCGCGCCTAACGAACCACAAAATATCTCGCAACCTTCCCCGTAACCTTTCGTTGGTTTGATGCATCACCAAGTGACGGTGAAACGCAAAACTTAAAAAACGAAAGATACCCGGCCTTGAATGTCGCGTCGCGACCTGGCAGCCGTTGTTGGCGTTCACCTTTTCGCCGCGCTTCAAAAACCGGTTGCCTCCTCCGCGTCGCACGAGGCTGATCTTTTTCGCGCGGTTCCCAGTAACCTTCCGCCGGTTTTGCTGCATTACCCGGTGACGGTGAAACAACAAAACCAAAAACGAAAGGTAACTCAATTATGCGAAAGCAAACTAACCATCACACTAAACTCATCCCCGCCCTCGCCTTCGCGCTGGTGCTGGCCTGTCTCGGTTTGGCGCCGGCCAACGCGAAAGCCGCCGGGCATCAATCGATCGTCGGTCTCTGGAACGTGCATTACTTCCAGGGGGTGACTGCATTATTCGAGACCTACGACCAGTGGCACAGCGATGGTCTGGAATTCGAGGTCAACTCCATCGCCCCGGGCGCAGTTTGCCAAGGGACCTATAAGACGCTCGCCAACGGCACGGTCCAGCTCTATCACGTCATTTACACCTTCGATGCGAACGGCGTGTTCAACGGGCGCATCCTGGAGACGCAAACAAATACCGTGAGTGCGGACGGCACGACCTACTCGGGGACATTCGACCAAAAGATTTATGACCTGGGAGGAAACCTGATTGTCGACATCACTGGAACGCTCACGGCGACCCGCGTGACTGTTCGCGGGTAGAGCAGCAGTCACTACGGGAGCCCTGTCTACGCGCCGGGGCTCCCGGAAGGCTGTGCGGGGAAGGGTTTCGCCTCTGCGACGGGAGAGTCACTCCGCGCGTCTGTAAAAGCGGCCGGCGGGTCGTTGTTACAGCTTTTTTGCTTTTTCCGCGTCCGTGGCCGGCGCATTCTTGCGCTCGTGATTCTTCTCGCATCTCCGTTCGGCAGCCCGGTTCCCATTTTTCGGCGTTGAAAAAAGACCTGACTCCTTTGCGGTCGGAGATCCGCTTTCTCGGCGCCGCGCTGGGGCGCGTCATCTCGCAGATGGAAGGCCAGGCCACTTTCGAGACGACCGAGACCTTGCGCACCCTGGCCAAGGCGAGCCGGGGCGGGGAGAGCGGAGCGGCGACGCATCTTGGCAAAGTGGTGGCCGGGCTCACGCCGAAGGACGCCATCCATCAGGCGATGGCTTTTACTCTTTATTTTGAGCTGGTGAACCTGGCTGAGGAAAATTTCCGCGTTACGCTCCTGCGGCGCCGGCGCGCCGCGCAGAGCGATGCCGAAGGCCTGCCGATCGGCGAGCCGATGCGCGAATCGATCGAGGCGGCAATCAAGGAACTGAAAACCAGTGGCGTTTCGCCTAACGACATGCAGGCTCTCCTCGACCAGCTCGGCATCGAGCTCGTCTTCACCGCGCATCCGACGGAATCGAAGCGCCGCACCCTGCTCACCAAGCTGCAGCGGCTGGGGGAAATCCTGCGCCAGCGTCATTTCCCGGAAGAGCAGGACGAGGCCCCCGATCCGGCGCGGGTGGAACGCGAGATCGTTTCCCTTTGGCTGACGGATCGAAGCCGGGTCGAGCGGCCCGAGGTGACGGATGAAGCGCGCACCGGCCTCTGGTATTTCGACACCACGCTTTTTCAGACGCTGCCGCGGCTCCAGAGCGACATGGAGCGGGCCTTGCGGCTCTACTATCCCGAAGTGCGCCCGCCGCGCCGCTGGCTGACCTTTGGCTCATGGATCGGCGGCGATCGCGACGGCAATCCAAACGTCACTGCCGCCGTCACGGCCGAGGTGCTCCTGCTTCATCGGCAACTGGCCTTCAATAAATTGCGCGAGCTGATCTTCGATCTTTCGCACTCGATCAGCGTCTCGGATCGGCGCGCGTCCATCTCGCGGGAGGTGCAGCGCCTCGTGCAGGAGAACCAGCACTGCTCGGCCGCAGTCGAGAGAATGTGTGAGCGTTATCCGCACGAGCCCTATCGGATTCTGCTTAGCGTTCTGCGCGCACAATTGGCGCGCGGCGCAAACGAGTTTGAAGAGGAGAAGAGCCTAACGAGTGAAGCCGTGGAGGACACCGTCTTTCTTCACGCGGGGGAGGTGCACAAGATTCTCGCGGTCATCAGCGAGAGCCTGCAAACCGGGCGCGGCGCGCTTTTGGCCGGGGGCGAGCTCCGCACCGCCCTGCAAACGGTTGAGGTTTTCGGTTTGCACACCGCGCGACTCGATCTCCGGCAGGACTCCGCTTCCCACGAGGCAGCCGTCGCGGAAATTATCGGACGGCTTGATTACCCGAAGCTCGACGAAACCGCGAAGCGGGCAATCCTAACGAGCGCAATCGCGGCCGCGCGTCCTCTCGCCTTGATGGCCTTGGTGGAATTTTCCGCTCCGACCCGGCATGTCATCGAGCCGCTCCGGCTGGCGGCACTCGCGGCGCGCAAGCTCGGTCCGGAAGCGCTCGGCATCTACGTCATCAGCATGACGACCGCCGTCTCGGACCTGCTCGAGGTGCAGCTACTGATGCGCCTTGCCGGCGCGGCCATGCCGATCGCGCCGTTGTTTGAGACCCTCGACGATCTTACCCGCGCGCCCGTGATTCTGGGGGAACTGGTCAGGCAACCGGTTTACGTCGCACAGTTGGAAAAGTACGGCCGGCATCAGCATGTGATGCTTGGTTACTCCGACAGTAACAAGGATTGTGGCTATCTCGCCGCCAACTGGGCACTTTACCGCGCGCAGGACGAAATTGCCGCGGTCGCCGGTGCGCAAAATTTGCGGATCACGCTTTTCCACGGCCGCGGCGGCAGCATCGCGCGCGGCGGCGGCCCGGCAGCGAAAGCAATCCTCGCGCAACCGATCGGGCTGCGCGACGGCGGCATCCGAGTTACGGAACAAGGCGAAGTCCTTTCCACGCGTTACCACGATCCGGATCTGGCGCATCGGATTCTCGAGCAAATGACCTACGGCGTTTTGCTCGGGAGCCAGGCCGCGCAACAGCCGGCGCAGGTCCCGCCGGATTGGATCCAGGCCATGACACGGATGAGCGAGTCGAGCGTGCGCGCCTACCAAACGACGGTGCACGATCCGCAGTTCATCGAGTTCTGGCGCGAGGCCACGCCGATCGATCAGATCGCAAAGCTGCGCTTCGGTTCGCGACCGACTTTTCGCAAGAAGTCGCAGAAGGTGTCCGACCTGCGCGCGATCCCGTGGGTTTTTTCCTGGATGCAAAGCCGCTATAACTTTCCCGGCTGGTACGGCCTCGGCACCGCGCTGGAGACCGTCCTCGCGGAAGGCCCGAAAGGGAAACGTCTCCTGCGCGAGATGCATGACTCGTGGCCCTTTTTCCAGACGCTGATCGACAATGCTGAGCTCACAATGCGCAAGGCCGACATGGGAATCGCGCGACTCTATTCCTCGTTAGTCCGAAAGGTGGCGGTTCGGAAGCGCGTCTTCAAACTTTTGCTCGAGGAATTTGAGCGGACCGAGCACGCGATTCGCGCCGTTACCGCTCAGCCGCAGCTCCTCGCTCAGCAACCGGTGCTGCTGAACTCGGTCGAGTTGCGAAATCCCTACATCGACCCGTTGAATTATCTCCAGGTCGATCTGATGCGCCGCCTGCGTAGCGGCAAACTGACGAAGGCCGCGGAGGAAGATACGCGCCACGCGTTTGAGTTAACGATCAACGGCATCTCCGGCGGCCTGAAGAACACCGGCTGAACTTCCGCCAGGGAGTTGCGCGGTTCCGATCGGCGTGGAGAATCGGAGTGTGAATGACGACCTTCTCTCACGATTCCTTCGCTACGTCCGGATCGATACGCAGGCGGACGAGACCAGCACTTCCTTTCCAAGCACGCCAGGTCAATTGGTGTTGCTCGAGATGCTGCGGAAAGAGCTGAGTGACTTGGGTGCGGCGGACGTGCAGATGACAAAGCACGGCTATGTCATGGCCAGCATCCCGGCCAATACGCGTAAAGCCGGCGTTCCGACCGTCGCGTTTCTCGCCCACGTGGATACGGCCCCGGACTGCTCCGGCAAGGACGTAAAACCGATTGTTCATCGCAAATACGACGGCCGTGTCATCAAATTCCCGGACAAACCCGGCCTGACGCTGGACCCGGCGACATCACCGGAGCTTCGAACAGCCCTTGGCAAAGACATCGTGACTGCCAGCGGCACCACTTTGCTCGGCTCCGACGACAAGTCGGGTGTAGCCGTGATCATGACTCTGGTCGAGAGACTGCTCCGGGAGAAGAAGCGAAAGCACGGGCTCGTTCGAGTCTGTTTTACGCCCGATGAAGAGATCGGCCGGGGCGTGGATAAATTAAATCTGCGGGAGCTCGGGGCGGAGGTCGGTTACACCCTCGATGGCGGTGCGCCGGGCGAGATTTGCTGGGAAACATTTTCCGCCGACGGCGCCGAGGTCATCATCGATGGGATCACCACTCATACAATGGAGGCGAAGGCCAAGGGGATGGTCAATGCAGCTTACCTGGCGGGTAAGCTCCTCGCCGCGCTACCGCGCGAACACTGCGCTCCGGAGACGACCGACGGAAGAGAGGGCTTCATTCATCCGATCCATATCGAGGGCCGGACCGAACGGGCGGTCGTGAAATTCATCCTGCGCGATTTTGAACTCAAGGGATTGGCTGAGAAGGGTAAAATGTTGCAGGGCCTTTGCCGGGGGCTGCAAGCCGCCGAGCCGCGGGCGCGTATCCGTTGCAAGATTCGCAAACAGTATCGCAATATGGCTTACTGGTTGCAGAAAGACATGCGCCCGGTCGAGTTAGCGCGCGAGGCCTTCACCACGGCCGGACTCACACCTCATGACCATGTCGTCCGTGGCGGCACCGATGGTTCTCGCCTAACGGAGATGGGCCTGCCAACCCCTAACGTTTTCTGCGGAGAGCATGACGCGCATGGCCCGCTCGAGTGGGTCGCGGTGCAGGATATGGAGTCAGCCGTAACGGCCTGCGCCCACCTTGCCGAGTTGTGGGAAAGAAAAGGCTGACCACTTTCACGCCGTAATCGCCAAGCCACCGTGTCGACCGTGTCAGCCGGCATCGCGACCGGGTGTATCGGCGTCCCGCCCGCGCTCTTTCGCGAGAGACCGCAATAGCAGCAGACTGAGCAGGAACGCAGCGCACATCGTGAGGAAGGCGGCGGCGTAGTGGTGACCGGGGCCGACGATTCTTCCGCCCGCCCAGGCGGACCACGATTCACAACCGTCGGTGGCTGACATAAAGGCGCTGAATTGGGTGCCGCCGACGCGCGCATCCGTCAGGTCCATGAAAAGAGCGTAAGACGAGGCGGTAAAGAGCCGATGAAGAGATACATGCCAGTCAGCCAACCGATGAGCACGGATGGATTTGGATTTATTGTCGTTAGGTCGGTCAATGCCAAGCCGAAGATCATGGCGACGAAGCCAACGAGAAAGAAGTCGCCTCGGAAAAGACCAGGCTGGCATCTTTGCGCGTGGCGCGTTCCAGTCAAAACCGTGGTGCTGCAAAAAATCGTGATCCTCCGAAATCCACAGATGCTTCAGGAATATCTCTGGCATCTGACTAAGATCGATCCAATGATAGCGGAGCGGAGGATGCGACTTGCGCGAAAAGGAGGGGCCGCCTTCTTCAAGCAGCATCGGCAATGTGCGCGGTGGATTCACAAAACGGATCACCATCACCTGCAATCCCGGAATGAGGAGCAGCACGACGAGAAGAACGAACAGCATTCTCCAGCGTCCAGTTGGTCGTCGATTCTTTGCTGCTAATGTCATGGCTGATTTCACATCGCGT
>DASXYO010000036.1:0-40808 GCA_036502465.1 Chthoniobacterales bacterium | reverse complement strand
GACGACAAGAAAGTGACCTGGAAAGATCGCGCGCATTTCTACGGCATCGCGGCGCGTCTCATGCGGCAAATCCTCATCCAACACGCGCGCGCGCATCACGCCGCCAAGCGCGGCGGTCCCGAGCAACAGAAATTGTCGCTCGAGGAAGCAGGCGAGCTGCCCGGCGATTGTGCGGTGGAACTGCTGGCCCTCGATGACGCACTGGAGGGCCTGACCAAAATCTACCCGCGCAAAAGCAAGGTAGTGGAGTTGAAATTCTTCGGCGGGATGGAAGCGAAGGAAATCTCCGAAGTCCTCCAGGTTTCCGAGAAAACCGTCCTGCGCGATTGGAATTTTGCCCGGCTCTGGCTCTCCCGGGAGTTAAGCAAAAATGCAGCCTGAGCGGGCCGAACGAATCGCAGATCTGGTTGAAAACGCCTTTGAGCTGGAAGGGGCGGCGAGGAGCGCTTATCTCGCCCAGGCCTGCGGCGACGACAGAGAATTACACGCCGAAGTAGAGGCGCTTCTGCAAGAGGAAGCGCGGGCCGCTGGTTTGATGTCCACACCGGCGGTGGAGTTTGGCGCGGAGCTGTTGCGCGAAGAAGCTGCGGATGGCGAGCTAAGTGCCGGCGAGATGTTGGGTGACTACCGCATCATATCTCTGCTCGGCGAAGGCGGTATGGGCGAAGTCTATCTGGCCGACGATACCCATTTCGGCCGCCAGGTAGCGATCAAGCTGATCAAACAGGGCTTTGGGACCAGGGAATTCATCCGGCATTTCCGGCAGGAAGAGCGAATCCTTGCCGCGCTTACTCATCCGAACATCGCGCGCCTTTACGGCGGCGCGGTAACCGACAAGGGCCTGCCCTACTTCGTGATGGAATACGTGGAAGGCATTCCGCTCGAGACTTACTCCTCGCAGCATGCCCTGGGGATAAGAGATCGGTTAAGCCTCTTCCGCAAGGTCTGCGCGGCTGTTTCCTACGCCCATCAGAACCTCGTCATCCATCGCGATCTCAAACCCGCCAATATCCGGGTCACAGCGGAAGGCGAGCCGAAGCTCCTCGATTTTGGGATCGCGCGCCTGCTCGACCCAACGACGGCGGAGACGGACAACCGAACGGTGACCTCTGCCCACGCCATGACGCCCGGTTATGCCAGCCCGGAACAACGGCGTGGCGACCGAATGACGACCGCCAGCGACGTTTACAGCCTCGGCGTAGTCCTTTACGAACTTCTGGCCGGGAAAAAGCCCGGCATCCGAAAGGACGGCGAGCCGGAGTTGCAAAAACTGGACGCCGATCTGGATAACATCATTCTCAAAGCGCTCCGACCGGAGGCGGAACGTCGTTATTCCTCCGTCGGCCAATTCTCTGAAGATATTCGCCGCTACCTCGAAGGTCTCCCAATCATCGCGCGGAAGGACACCTTCAGCTATCGGACTTCAAAATTCGTCGGCCGTCACAAAATTGCTTTGGCGGTTACAGCCTCGGTCGCTCTCCTTCTTATCGGCGCGACGATCGTGGCCACTTGGGAAGCGCATCGCGCCAACCAAGAGCGCGTCCTGGCTGAGCGTCATTTCCAAGAGGTGCGTCGCCTGGCCAATTCCCTGATGTTCGAGATCCACGATTCGGTGAAAGACTTGGCTGGCTCCACGCCCACGCGCCGGCTAATTGTAAGTCGCGCCCTGGAGTATCTCGATGGACTCTCCCATGATGCCGGCGGCAACTCCGCGCTGCAGCGCGAGCTGGCGACCGCCTACGAAAAAATCGGCGACATCCAGGGCAATCCCTACTCCGCCAATATCGGCGATACCAACGGCGCTCTTACCAGTTACCGCAAAGCTCTGCAGATTCGAGAAAGCATTCCGTCGTCCGATACGACCACTGATACGCAAATGGAGTTGGGCCGGACCTATCGCGCTCTCGGCGACATCATGGACCAGAAAGGAGACGTTGGGCAGACAATCCGCTATTACCGGCGTTCCTTGCAAATCTTTAGCCAACTCGCCGGGAGCGAGCCGAAGAATCCCGCCGTCCAGGACGAACTAGCGCGGGCCTACGAAACGCTCGGTGATGGCCTGGGCCGCGCGGTCAACTCCGAGGCGGAGATTCTAGTGAGCTATCGAAAATCCCTCGGCATATGCGAAGAGTTACTGCGCGAGGACAACTCCAGCGCCAAACGTAAGCGGGCGGTGGCTATCAACCTCATGAAAATAGGAGGTGCGATGGATTCCCACCAACCCGAGGCCATTGCCGCCCTGCGGAAAGGAGTCGCGACCCTCGAGTCCATCGCTGCCGCCAACCCAACTAACGGCCGGGCCCAGCGCGAAGTCGGGTGGGGTTACAAGCAACTTGGCACCACTCAAGTGGCCGCCGATGACTTTCCCGGTGCCGTCGAGAGTCTTCGGAAATCGCTCGCAATCAAGGAGACCGCTGCCGCGGCCGACCCGCAAAATGCGCAGGCGAATTTCGATCTCGCGAGCGGACACGTGGATCTCGCGGAAGCACTCTCCGCCACGGGAGACCAAGCTCAGGCGGTAGCCCAGGCGCGCCAGGGAATCACGATCGTAACCGCGCTCTTAGCCGCGGACCCGACGAATGCCATCTACTCGCGCAACCTCGCCATCTACGAGGAAAAACTCGGCGACGCCTTCGCGCGCTCCGGCGAGGATAAGAACGGGCTGACAGCACAAAGAACCCGTGCTTGGTCCGACGCGCGCGAATCGTACGCGAAAGCTGAAACAATTTTCGCCACGCTGCGCGATCACGGCACGCTCCCACCCGCCGACGCAGGCCAGCCGCAGAAACTCGCAGCCCTCGTGGCCCGTTGCGAACAGGCAGTGCAGCAACTGCCCACCGCGAACACAAGCCGCTAGGGGTCGCGCAAACACACGAGTTGACCACCGCGGCCATAAGTATCCGAGTAGGCTTTCGCACTTAACAAGCGGAAATAGCGGTACCGTGGAGCATCAACTCTACGTCCGAAAAGTCTGGCAATTTCGACGGGTTTCCTCATATCGTCCGATTTCTGCGCGTTGGTCTTGCCCGTTCACTCGCGCTTTTGCGCCTTGGTCGGCTACATCGTGCGGAACTCAAAGTCTTATTCGAAACTATGATTACAACTCAGTTAGTTGGGAAATTCTTCCTTCTGTCGCGGTTGGTCCGTAGTGGCTGGATCGCGATCTCACTCTTGCTCGCCAGCGCGCTCACGGCAAGTGCGGTAACACAGCAGACCCTGTATGTCGCCACGGGCACATTGGGGGTCCAGGGCATTCTCTATACCATCGATCCAGCCACCGGGGCTGTGCTGACAACGGTCGGGAACTTAAACGACGCGGCGGGCAATAACTATGACATTGCCGGACTCTGTTACGACCCGCTCAACGGCATTTTCTACGCCGCGACGGGAGGCAAATCCGTTAGTTTTCCCAGCTCCCTCATTACCATCGACCGGAATACTGCGCTGGTCACTCCGATCGGGCCGTTTGGGGCTGTCCTGACCGATATAGCCGTCGACCCGACTACAGGCGTCATGTATGGCGTCTCTGGGTTCAATCAAAAGTTCTACACCGTCGATCTCCAGACGGGCGTGGCGACTCAAACCGGCTCCACCGGTCTCGGTTTCCAGAACGGTGGCGGCCTCGCTGCCGACAGCACTGGCGCACTTTATGGCGTCGATAATTTCTCCTTCTATAGTTATGACAAGACAACGGGAGCGGCGAGGTTAGTCGGCCTGACGCTACTTCCGAATCTGGTGAGAGCGGCGGACTTTGACTCGAACAATGCATTCTATGGAGTCGAGGGCGGTGGGGGGGCCGACAATACGCACCTCCGTTTCCTGGTCACGATCGATCTGACTACGGGCTTGGGCAGACTGCTCGGACCGATCATCATCGAAGACCTAGATGGGCTGGCCTTCCTGCCGGTGCCGTTGCAGCTCTCCGGCATTCTTTCGGAAGTGAGTCATGGCTCTGCTGGCACGTTTGATATC
Source organism: Chthoniobacterales bacterium (assembly GCA_036502465.1). Lineage (GTDB taxonomy): Bacteria > Verrucomicrobiota > Verrucomicrobiia > Chthoniobacterales > UBA10450 > Palsa-1392. Next base: position 36,836 of record DASXYO010000036.1, on the reverse strand, counting down.
GATCTGACGAGCGGGACTGCCGTCGAACCGAGGAACCCAGCAGGCGGTAACAGCACACTAATTCTTACCTTTCCGAATAACCTGCGCAGCGTTGGCGGAGCGACCGTTGGTTGCGGCTCGGTTAGCACAGGGGCCATCGGCCCGAACCCGAATCAATACACAGTCAACCTGACCGGCCAGGACACTTGCAATGCACAATACAATACCGTGACGCTGAGTAACGTAAATGACGCCCTGGGTAATCACCTCGACACACTTCTCAGCCCACGCTGGGGTCTGCTCGTCGGCGACACGAATGGCGACGGAAGCGTCAATTCGGGCGACATCGGGCAGACCAAATCCCAGTCAGGCCAGCCAGTGACCGGCTCTAACTTCCGGGAAGATGTGACCGCAGAAGGCAGTATTAACTCCGGCGACATCGGGTTGGTGAAATCAAAATCGGGAACGGCGCTGCCTTGAATTCTCGGGTGACCATCCACATGGCGGCGAGTCTCGACGGGTTCATCGCCCGAAAGGATGGCCGGGTCGATTGGATGGAAACGTCCGATGACTTCGAGAGCGGGGAGACGCTGGTCCCAGAGTTTGTCCAGGAGTTTCTCCGGACGATCGACTGCTACGTGATGGGCTCGCGAACCTATGAAACCGCGTTGGATTTTGAGAGTAAGGGATTCGGCTGGGCCTACGGCGACAAGCCAACCTTTGTCCTCACCACCCGCGAGCTTCCGAGGACGAGAGAGACAGTCGAGTTCTACAGCGGAGACCTTGCGCGACTGGTGAATGAACGATTGAAGCCGGCTTTCGCCAGTATTTGGTTCGTGGGAGGTGGTGCCGTTTCCGGTGAATGTTTGCGCCGTGGGCTGGCCGACGAGATTCGCTATTCAATCCTGCCGGTCCTGATTGGGGATGGAATTTCCTTCTTTGAGGGTCTCGACAAGGATGTCGCCCTGCACCTGGTGGAAGTGAAGACCTACAAGAGCGCCACCGTGGCGCTCCGCTACGAAGTAACCGGCACGCAACCATTGCCTGCCTGACAACGCCTACTTCACCCCGTTCTCCGGATTCCAGGAGCCCTGTAGCTTTCGCACGTATAGAATCTGGCCGGTGTGATAAGCGTTATGGGTGCTGATGTGCGAGATGGTGGGCGCGACCTGGGCCAGCTTCTCGTCGGGAATTTTCTCGACTTCTGCCTCGATCGATTTCATGACGCGATCGAGCCGCTGCACTATGTCGGTCCAATGCGTGGCATCGAAGTCGTTAAAGGTCTCGTCGTTGGTCGTGGGGGGATTCGGCTTTTTGCCGTGTAGGCGGGCGAGGGCGTTCTCATTCCAGAAGACGAGATGATAGGCAAGCATGCCGGCGGAATGGTTGGCATTCGCGTCGTGTTTGCCCTGCGCGTTCTGCGGAATCCACTTTGCCTGCTCGGCGGTGAGGCCGGCGACAGCAGTATTCATGGGCGTGAACCACTCGGCTTTGTCATGAGTGCTATGAAGTTCCGAAAGGAGAACGGAACGCAACGTGGCCGGTGATGGCGATGGCGTCGGCGAAGATGTCGCTCGAGTCTGAGCGAAGGCGCTGGTAGCAGCTGCTGTGGCAACCAGAAGGATGATGAGTGTAGTGGATCGACGCATGAGGAAGAGCGTAGCCCTCCGGGGCCGACTGGCACGTAAAATTTGCAGGAACGGAGGCCCGAGGGGCAGTAGTCGCATCCTTCTATCTTTTAACGGCGCCGGCCAAATCGGTTTAAAGCCAACACCGCGCCGGTGGCTAACAGGCCGAGGGTGGAAGGTTCCGGGACGGCGCCGTTTGTGACGGCGAAGTTGTTAAAAAAAAGGTCGTCCTGCGGATAGTATTGAGCGGTCGAGCCGTAGTAGAGATTGAAACCGGTCGCGACCGGCGCGGAGTTAGCGGTAAGGGTTACAAGGTTTTGGGTCCCGGAGGCAGTGGTGAGAGTGAGGTTTGCTTGCAAATGGGTGGCATCGATCATGGTAAAGGTGAGGTGGTAGAGCGCGTTCGGGTCGTAGATATCGAATGTGTAATTCACGGACTGGAGGGTCGCGAGATCGTAGAGAGTAAGGTCGGAATGCTCCTGAAAGCCGCCGGTGAAAAAACCGCCGAGTTGATTCCCAAAAGGCGAAGGCCCATTCAAAATCAGACCTTTGGCGCCGTCGCGATAGTTAATGCCGATGTCGAGGCTAAAGCTTTGCCCGACCTGCAATGAGCCGCCGGTAAAGTCCCGCTGCGCACTGACGCTCGCGCCACTGGTGTTGCCGCTGGTGTTTGAATACATTCCGAAGGCACGGCCGCCGGTATTGATCGCCGGGTTGATGCCGCTGCCGCCGGCGTCGCCGATGAAGGTGCCAGCGAAGTGATCGACGTTGTCGTTATTTGTGGTGATGGCCCACGGTGCAAAACCGGAGCCGCCGTTACTGCCATCTGCCCAACCATTGTTGTAGGCGGGGTCAGCGGCGTTGTCGGAAGCGAGCAGTGCCGCCCGAGCCGACGGAAGGACGAAATTGATGAAGAGACAGGCGAGAAAAACAATACGAAGCATTGGAGTCAGGAGTAGTGCTTGGTCTATCGCACCCGCAGCGAAGTGTCACGTGAAAAAATGCTTCATCCCTTGGAATTAAGGAGTGGCTGGGGGAAAGCGAGGTCGAGAGTTACGATCGAGTGTGCCGCCGCAATGGCCGGGTGAGGCAGGTGGGCCCGCCGCCGCCCTTTAGGCTGATCTCGCTGCCTTCGTACTCGCGGACTCCGGCGCCGGCGGCTTCGAGGCGGGCGCGGGTGATCGGGTTCCCGGCGACCATGAGGCATTGTCGCGGGCCGAGCGCGAGGACGTTTGCTCCCATGTTTTCGAATTCTTCATCGGGCACCTCGACGAGGGTGAAAGCGCGCTCGAGCAGTTGCTCGCGGAAAGGAACGGGCATGAGCGGGGAATAGACGACGGCCAGGTCGCGATCGACCGGGCTGAGAATCGACATGAGATGAAAGACGTCGCCCGGCCCTCGGTAATGGGGTAGAGGGACGGTAATGAGTTCGTCGATGCTGTCTCCGAGGAAATTGCGGAGTTGGGCGATGCCGGAGTCGTTAGTCCGATAGCCGCGGCCGACGGCGAGGGTTCGTTCGTCGAGCCAGGCGACGTCGCCGCCTTCCAGTTTACCGGGCGATTGAACGGTGCCTAGAATCGTTAGGCCGAGCGCGCGGAAGGCGGTCTCCTGGGCGGCGGGCTCGCCGGCGCGGAGGGGCTTGCCCATTCGGCAAAGGATGACGCCGCGGTCGCTAACGACGGCGGCGTCGCGCACGTAGATGGAATCCATCCCTGTGCCGTCGGCCGGCGGCAGGAAGGCGATCTCGCAATCCTGGTGGCGGAGGAGGGCGACGAAGCTTTCGTATTGCTCGCCGACGCGAGCGAAATCGGGCGCGCTGGTGAAATTCAATGCCTGCCAATCCGCCTCGATCGCGCCCTGGCTTTGAAAAGCGTGACGCGGCTCCTTCAGGATGAGCCGCGTGATGCGGCCGACTTCCGACTGGCTGGTTTCGTTAGGCATGCGGGCTCACTCGAAATACGGCCGGAGCTTTTCGTATTTCTTTTGGCCGATGCCTTTGACCTGGCGCAGGTCGTCGGCGCTTTTGTACGGGCGGGCGTCCATGATTCGGCCAGCCAGGATGTTGCCGACCCCGGGAATGTTCTGGAGCGCTTCCATGGAGGCGGTGTTGATGTCGAGCTTGGCGCGGGGATTTCCGGCCGCGGCTTTCGTAAGTGCCTTTTTGGGATGAAAGAAGCTGTCAAAAGAGTCGTTGCTCGAGCCGGGTTGTTCGCGGGCGCGAATGTTGAGCCGGCCGTTGCCGGCACCCCAGCCACCGACCGATTGTTGTTTCGCCTTCCGCTCAAATTGCTGCAGTTTGCGCCACTCGACTTCGGCCCGGTCCATCTCCGGCGGATCAGAGGCGGCGCCGTAGACCCGGGCGAGGCCGTTCGCGACTAACGACTCGCCGAGATCGGCCCCTTCGGCTTGGACGAAGGCGAAGTATCGCGGCAGATGGCTGCGCCCGCGCGCATCCTGCAGGCAGGTGCGGACGGTGAAGGGATGGGTGAGCTTTTGTTTCGTGAAGCGCTCGGCTTCGTGGCCGATGAGGAGCGTCTCGGCGGTGGTGGCGTGGAAATATTTCGCCTGTTCCGCGACGCGCTCGGCGATGCTGGTGTCGGTCTCCGGGGTATCGACGAAGTAGAGGCGAAAAATGTATTCCTTTCCGGCGGCCCGGACATGGAAGCTGTCGCCGTCGTTCGCGGCGTTAGGCAGATAACGGCAATCGGTGAACGTCTTCCACTCGGCGGCGCGAGCGGCGCCGGCGATCGCCAGACTAACGACAAGCAGGGAGAGCAGCTGGGTTTTCGCCATCGCGCTATTCGTAGCGCAAAGCCTTAACCGGATCAACGCGCGCCGCGAAGTAAGCCGGGATGAGCGCGGCTAACGAACAGATGATGAAGGCGGCGATACAGATCTTGACCACGTCACTCGGGATGACTTCGGCCGGGATCTCGGAGAATTGGTAAACGGAGCGCGGGAAGATTTCGATGTGCAGCGTGCCGGCGAGCCAGCGGCTGAATTCATTCCGGAAACGAATGAGCGTCATGCCCAACCCGAGGCCGGTGAGGGTGCCGAAAGCGCCCACGACAATTCCCTGGAAAAGAAAGACGCCCATGATTTGCCCGATCGTGGCGCCGACGGCTTTCATGATACCGATCTCGCGCCGCTTTTGCACGGTGACGGTGATAAGCGTGTTCATGATTCCGAATGCCGCCACTATGACGATGAAGAAGAGCAGGAACGCCATCACCGTTCGCTCCAGGCTGACGGCGTCGAAGTATTGCTTGTTCATCTCGATCCACGTCTGCGCGTACTCGGGCGGCTGGAGATATTTCTCGATCGCCTCTTTCACCTGCGCGGCGTTATCGGGATTGGTCGTCTTCACCGTTAGGCCGTGGAGCGCGTCACCCAGCCCATAGAGTTCCTGCCCGATGTAGATCGGGACGAGGAGAAACTCGGAATCGTGCAGGTATTGGCCGGTCTCGAAAATGCCGGTCACGGTTAATTCTTTCGGGAGCACGACTTCGCGCAGGTCGTCGACCGCTTTTTGCTTCTCTTCGCCTTGTTTTTTGTCGAGCGCTTTTAGCTTGTCGAGGATTTCGCCGAGGTTGCCGGGGGAATAAACGGTTAGCTTGTCGCCTACGGTGAGCCCGAGCTTTTGCGCCAGCTCGACGCCGAGGACGGTCTTGTCGCCGTCGAGATCGAGCTTGCCGAGTTTGATGAATTTGCGCAGCGGAATCACTTTTTCTTCCTCGGCCGGATCGATTCCGCGGATCATTGGCGCGAGGCGGCGATTCTGGAATTCCACGATCACCGGCCCCTGGATGTAGGGCGCGGTCGCGACCACGCCGGGTGTTTTCCGGATTTTCACCGTCAGGTCGCGCCAGTTCGTCATCACGCTGTCGGTTGTAACGAGAATGTGCGCGTCGAAATCGATCACCTTCTGGCGCAGCTCGCGATCGAAGCCGGTCATGACCGAGATGACGAGGATGAGCACCATCACGCCTAACGTGACCCCGAAGACGGAGACGAGCGTGATGATGGAAACAAAAGTGCGCTTCGGTTTCAGATAACGAAGCGCGAGGAAAAGGCTGAACGGGAGTTTCAAATCAGCGATACGTTTGCCGAAAACGCCGCTTTTCCAACGGGAATCGACAAACCCCTTGAGCGCGGGCCGCGACTCTCGCCACAACCAAAGGGCCTGTGAAGAGCGATAAGTTTATATGCTTTGGACTATCGCACTCATTCTGCTCGTGCTCTGGCTGGTCGGCTGGTTGGGATTTCATCTGCTGGGAGGCGCCATCCATATTTTGGTTGTCCTGGCGGTGATTGTCATCATCGTCCAGCTCGTTAGGGGAACTTAGGGGGTGCTTTGCCTCCACCTGGCCGCGACCAGTGCCGCGGCCTCGGCTGGTTCGTCGTCGCTCGAGCTTTTCGGGATCAAGTTTGTCGGGATCACGGCCGACAACGGCCACAAGCTCATCCTTACTCTGGCCGCGGTGGCGGCCTTTCTCTTTCTCCGCTGGCTCCTGAATGGCTTCATCCGGCTCGTCGTGCGGCGGAGCAAGGAGTGGGTCAGCTTCTGGTCGCGCCAGGGAGTTTCGCTTGCTCTCTCCGTCGCGCTCGTCCTCACTATCCTCTCGATTGGGCTCGACAGTCTCTAACGGCCGGATTTTCGAAGAGCCGGTCTTCAATTACACCCGCGACTTCCCCTATCTCTGGGAGGAAATGCAGGTCCCGGTTTCGTACAAGGACGACCGCGCCGGGGTCGAGCAGATCCGGCTCGAGGTCGCGCGTCGCGATTCCATCCGCGTCACAGAGGTCGGCCATGAAGCTCTCGGCAAGATGCGCGATCACTATTTCGTGAGGGACGCGGAATTCGAGCCCAAAGCCTATCTGCGCATCACCGATAATTGGGTCGAGCTGACGGTTCGCTTCGTGGTCAACGAGCGCGGAGCTCGCGACGTGAAAGACACGATGAGCCGGGAATCCTCGCTGCCCTCGACGAGGCGGGCATCGGGATCGCCTCCGGCACCTATGAGATTGTCGGGTTGCCTCCGATCCGGGTGACGTCGGAGAAGCCGACGGGTGCGTAGCTGCGATCGCGCGCCCGGCATTTTGATCCACCTCGCGGCCGGCGTCGTCGGTGTCCCGGGATGACAACCGCAGCAATCGCCGCCACTTTTGCCCAGTGAATCAGGACATTGTCGGCATCGACCTCGGCACGACCAACTCCCTCATCGGCGTCATGGAAGCGGGTTTCCCGATCCTGCTCGCCGATGCGAATGGAGCGCGGCTCACGCCATCGGTCGTGCATTTTCCGGAAACGAGCGAGCCGCTCGTCGGGACGGCCGCCAGCCGGATGCGCGCGGTCGGGCCGCAGGCCACCGTGTATTCGGCCAAGCGGCTCATCGGGCTGCGGGGCGACGATCTTGCGGCTGAGGAATTGGCGGTCGAATACGAGGTCGTTAGGCAAAAGGGACGGCCTCTCCGGATTCGCATTCGCGAGCAGGAATATGCGCCGGAGCAAATTTCGGCGCTCGTCCTGGGGAAATTGAAACGCGACGCCGAGGCGGCGCTCGAGCGGCCGGTTTCGCGCGCGGTCATCACGGTGCCCGCTTATTTCAACGACGCCCAGCGCAACGCGACGAAAGCAGCCGGCGAAACAGCCGGGTTTACGGTCGAGCGGATCATCAACGAACCGACCGCGGCCGCGCTCGCTTACGGTCTCGATAAGCTTGGCGAGAAAGCGAAGATCGCGGTTTACGATCTCGGCGGCGGCACCTTCGACATCTCCATCCTGGAACTGGACAACGGAGTCTTTCAAGTGCTCGCGACGAGCGGCGATACCCATCTCGGCGGCGACGATGTGGACGAGGCGCTCGTCGCCAACTGCCAACTGCCGATCGCGAACTGGCAGAAGCGCGAACTGGTGATCGAGGCGAAGCACCGGCTTTCCACCGAGACGCAGGTGCGGATCGACGCGCCCTTCGTGGCCGGCGAGAACCTCACTTACGAATTGAGCCGCGAGGAACTGGAGAAGATTGCGCGACCGATCATTCAACGCACGCGCACGCATTGCCTGCGCGCCTTGAGCGATGCAAAACTGGCCGCGGCCGATCTCGACGAAGTCATCCTCGTCGGCGGCATGACGCGGATGCCGCTCGTTAGGCAATTTGTCGCCGAGCTATTTGGAAGGGAACCGAACACCTCGCAAAATCCCGACGAAGCGGTTGCGCTCGGCGCCACCATCCAGGCGGGCATCCTTTCCGGCGCGGTCCGGGACGTCGTCCTGCTCGATGTCACGCCCTTGTCGTTAGGCATCGAAACTTTTGGCGGTTTGATGAACGTCATCATCCCGCGCAACTCAACCATCCCGGTGAAGGCCGGAGAAATGTTTACGACCGCGGTCAATCAGCAGCGAGCGATGAAAATCAAAGTCTTGCAAGGCGAGCGCGAGATGGCGGCGGACAACTGGACCCTGGGTGAATTCGAGATCGAGTTCCCGCCTGCGCCCAAGGGCGTCGCCCGGGTCGGAGTGCAATTCGAGATCGACGCGGACGGAATCCTGCAGGTCCTGGCCCGCGACACGGCCACCGGCAGCGAAAAAATTGTTGCCCTAACGAGTGCGGTGGATGTTTCCGACGAAGCGGTCGAAGCGATGATTGCCGACTCACTCGAACATGCCTTCGAGGACATGAGCGAGCGCATCTGGACGGAGACCCGCCTGAAAGCCGAAGAGATGCTGGCTGCGGTCGAGAAAGGCTTGCAACTCGCGGGCGATCGTTTGCCGGTCGAACAGAAGAAAGTCATTTCTAACCTAACGAGCGGGGTCCGCGCTGCCATCACGGCTCATGAAACCCCGCGCTTGAAATCCGCCAACGCCGCCCTCGACGACGCCACCCAGGAATTGGCCGCGCTCATCGTCGAGGAGGCGATGGCCGGCTCGGTGGCTGATGGTTAGGTATTTAACGGCAGGACTAACGAGGAGCAGGGGAGGGTGATGGAGAGGGTTCGCTAGTCTGGGCGCCTGCGTTTTGACGGCGGGCCGCGATGTCTTCCAAGAGCTGTTTTTCTTCCGGGTAAATATTTCCGCCGCGGGCAAGGGCGATGTATTTGTTCGCGAGGTCGAGCTGGCCGGCGTCGTCGTATAAGAGGGCGGCGTAGACTGCGGCGTGCGGATCGTTCAATTGCTCGGATGGCAGTTTTTTCAGGATCGCGACGGCGTCGGCGGTGCGGCCGGTACCGTAAAGGGCGAAGGCGTAGGTGAGTGCGGCGCCGATGTCGTTAGGCGCTTTTTCGTAGGCCTGCTGGGCAAGGGCGCGGCCGTCGGCCGTGTTACGGTCGAGGAGGAGGGCGAAGCGCGCCGCATTGGCGGCCAGGCCGATTTCCTCGGGTGAACTCTCGTGCAGGCGCTGCGCGGTGAGGCGCAGATTGGGCAGGTCGTTTGTTTCCCGATAAAGGGCGTAAAGCGCATCGAGCGCTTCCCGCCGCGTGGCCGGGACTTTGGCGACGCGGAGCCAAAGCTGCTCCGCTTCCTGGGTCAGGTCCCAGGCGGAAGCGAGCCGGGCGAGGGCGACTTCGCGGTCGTTATGTTCCTGGGCGGCGTCCTCGGCTGAATGCCAAAGGGCGTCGAACTCTGCTTCCGCTTCTCCGACGGTGCGACGGGAACGGCGCGCTGCGTAGGCCTGGTAGGCGAGACGCAGATATTCGTCCTCGCCCCACGAGCCGCTGCGCGTCCAGCGCTTGAGGCGCGACCAGTTTTTTGTGCGGGCGAGGGATTCCGCGACGGCGCTCGCGACCGGCGGGCGATTCGTTAGGTCGGCAGGCAGCTTGTCGCTCCATTTCAGGGCAGAGCTGGCCAGGTCGTTTTTGTTCATCCAAGTGAGCAACTCCGCCAGATCGCGACTGTCGCGCGCGGCAACCGGTTTTACCTTGTCGAGCAGGGCGTCGAATTTTTTGGGGCTCAGTTTCCGGTAGAGCTCGAGGCAAAGCAGATAGTCGCTAAAGGTGACCTGCGGACTCATCTGCAAAGCCTGCGCGAGTTCGTTAGCCGCGTCGGTTTGATTTTGATGCAGGGCGTGGTCGAGGAGCGCGCGCAGCGCTTCGGTGCGGAACTGCGCGACTTTGCTCAGCCGCTCGAGCTGGTTGCGCGCGGCGGTGCTTTTCTCCGGATCGGGGGAATGAATTTGCAAAACTGCGAGATTGAATTGGTAGACGTCGTTCTTCGGTTCCTGGGCGACGGCGGCAGCGAAGTGCCGTTCTTCCTCGGCGATATTTCCCTGGGCGCGTGAAAGCCAGCCGGCGACGACGTGGTAGGGAGCCTTATCGCGGTCCTCGGGCGCCACCCGACCGAGGGCATCGCGTGCGACATCGAGCTGGCCGAAACGCAGGGCCGCTGAGGCGAGATTTAATTGGTTATCGAGGCTGGGGTCGAGTCGCGCGATCTGCGCCCGCCAGGCGACGGTCTCGGCGCGATTTTGTTTCTCCGTCGCCTCGGCCAGGATGCGCGCAGCGGTGAGAGAATTGGCGTCGATCGCGAGCGCCTGGCGCGCACTGGACTCCGCTTCGGCGAGTTTATTGTGCTCCAACTGATCGGACGCGCTCGTGAGAAGGCGCGCCTTATGCCAGCGGATCCAGCCTTTACGGACGGAAGAAAAGGTAAACAGCCCGACACCGAAACCGAGAACCACGAAAAGCGAAATGACCAGTCCGCTGCGCAACTGCAGGCTGCGCAGCCAGGAGACCTGGCGACGGCGTTTGCGCCGGACGCGTTTCGGTTTAATCGGCATCGCGGCTTGTTCCCTAGATTGCCCGGGGCCGCTTGGCAACAGCCGAGAGGCACCAAACCCAAAGCCAGCGGTGGCCCCAAAGGGCGGCTTCGTGGCCTAACCAGCAGGCTCGCTCTCGGCCGCGTGGACGACTGGCACTTCCTCGATATTCTCCATCACTTCCTCGCGCAGCCGCGGGCCCCAAACGTAGCGCGCGAGCAGCACCTTGAGCGTCGCGGTGAGCGGGATAGCGAGGAGGGGACCAAGCAGGCCGCCGATGAGCAGACCCCAGATGAAGATGGAGACGATCACCGTCATCGGATGGAGACCGACCGAATTGCCGACGATGCGCGGGGCGTAGAAAAGGCCTTCCAGATTCTGCACCGCGACGAAAATTATCGTCACCCAGAACGGGTGCCACCAGTCGCCCCATTGCGCCGCGGCGATAATGACGGCCGGTATCCAGCAGATGACAATCCCGAGGTAGGGAATCATCGTTAGGGGAATAACGATCAGGCCGATGAGCGGGGCGAAGTTCAATCCAAAGACAGTCAGAGCCGTGCCGATGAGGAGTCCGTCGACCAGACAGACGAGCAACTGCCCGCGGAAGTAGGCGATGACATAACTGTTGATCTGCAAAAGCGTGTCCGCGACTTCGTCTTTCAGCGGAGAATTGCGGAGCGGCAGATATTCGCGCCAGCGCGCCTGGATGGCAGGCCGTTCCTTGAGCAGGAAAAAGGAATAGATCGGCACCATGACGAGGCTGAGAAGAAAACCCGTCACGCCAAGAAAACCGCCGACGCTGGTCTTGACTAACAACCAAAGCTTGGCCGTGAGATCGGGCAGTTGTTTCTCGAGCGCGGGGAGCTGCCTTTGCACCCAGTCCTGGATTCGTTGTCGGTCGGCCGAAGTGAGTTTCGCCGGCGCGGGTGAAATGACTTCGCCACTGACTGATGGCGGGCTCGGAGCCGGTGTGGGGGAAAGGTTAGGTGTCGGCGCAGGGGTGGGTCCGGCGAGGAGCCAGTTAATCAGGCCGGTCGCGGCACTGCTGTCACCCTTCTGGGAAGCGAGCCCGAAGGTGTGTTCGTAACGATAAATCATATCGACGACGCGATCGCGGGTCCGCTCGGTAAGGGCGGGGAGCTGCCGGGCAAGACTCGCGCTTTGCACCGAAATAAGAGGGACGACCCAGGCGCACAAGGCGGCGATGGAGAGAAAGGCGATAAGGAAAATGCTGAGAACGGCCTTGGTGCGGCCAAAGCCCCGATTCGCGAGATGAGTCACAACCGGGTCGAGCAGATAAGCGAGGATGGCCGAGATTGCGACCGGGATGAGGATCGGCTGGAGGAACGCGACGAGGTTGGCCCCGAGATAAATGACCGTGCCGACGATGAGAAAGAGGACGACGACGAAGATCGCGGTGAGCGAAGCCCACATCGTCTTGCGTTGCCAGGGCGTGGGATATTTCTTCACTTGATCGGTGTGGCGCCGGCCGCTTCGCCTTTGCTCAGCTTGGTTTTAGCGGCCGCAATTTTTCCCGCCAGCTTTTTGTTATCCTTGTCGAGAGCGAGCGACTTCTGCCAGAACTCCAGCGCCTCGCTCGTCTGCTCGAGGGCCGCATAGGTGTCGCCGATATGCTCGAAGACGACGGGGTCGCCTTCCTTCAGTGCCGAGACCGCGCTCAGCAGCTCGGCCAAAGCCTGTTCGTATTTGCCCTGGCGATAGTGGAGCCAGCCGAGACTGTCGAGATAGGCGCCGTTTTCCGGCTCGGCGGTAAGGGCGCGCTTGATGTAATCCTCGGCTTCGTCGAGGTGCTTGCTTTGGTCGGCCCACATGAAGCCGAGGTAGTTGTAGGCCTGGGCGGCGTCGGCCGGATCAAGGTCGATGGAGCGTTTAAAAAGTTCCGCCGCCTTGTCGTAAAGCCCGGCCTGCTCGGCGGCCGCACCATACTCGAAGTAGAAACGGTCGTTCACAATCTCCTGTCCGCTGGCTTCACTTTCGTGCATGGCTTCTTCAAAAGTCGCCACCGCTGCCTGGCTCTGTTTGGCCTCACGCAGGGCAATGCCCAGCAGGTAAGTGATCTGCGGAGCCGAAGGATAATGGCGGCGGGCATCCTGCAGGACTCGCACGGCCCGGTCATTTTCCCGCAGGCGTCCGATGAGCAGCTCCGCAAGGTGAAGATAGTTATCAGGCTGGGCGGCGTTAATGAGGAGGCTCTGTTCAAAGTTAGCCGCCGCCTTAGAATACTCCGCCTTGGCTTCTGCCGGCTTCTTTGCCTGGGCGAGCGCCTTGGCATCCTCTTCCTGGACACGTCCCAGCAACTCGTAAGGTTGATATTTCTCAGGATGCTGCTGAATGATCTCCTGGAGCATCTCGATGGCTTTGCCGCGCTGATTGGTCAGCATGAAGCCGGTCGCCAGTTTTTCGCGGGCGTTAGAATCGTTAGGCTGCAGTTCGAGCACGCGCAGGTAGAGCGGGATGGCTTCTTTCACCTGCTGGGAGGCGGCGAAATAATCGGCGGCATCCGTCAGAACCGACGCATCGCTCGGCGCGAGGGCAAGCGCCTTGCGGAAAACGCCATTCACCTTCTTCAGTTCATCCGGCTTGGGAATCTTGTCGCCCTGGCTAAGGAGGGCGAGATAGAGCTTGCCCAGCTGGGTCCAGAAGGCGGGCACGTTGGTCGACACTTTGGCGGCGCGATCGAGTGTTTGCAGGGCACCCTTGCGATCGTGCGCGGTGAGCTGGACCTCGGCCAGCCGCTGGTAGCCTTCAATGTCGTTAGGCGCGAGCTTGACCGCCTCTTCCGCATAACGGATGGCGGGATCCATCTTCTTGAGATACTTGGCGTAGATGTAAGCCAACTGAAGGTAGGGGCCGGGTTGCTTCGGCTCGGCCTTGACCGCGTCCTTCAGGATGTCGATCGCACGCGGATAATCGCCTTGCTGGGTCAGTAGGAATGCGACCCTGGTGGCGAGATCTATCTCACCGGGATCAATCGCCAGGACGCGTTCGAAGGCGTCCAGCGCTTTCTGGCTTTCGCCATCATCCTGCAAATCGAGGGCGAGCACGTAATCGACCATCGCCCGCGCTTTGCGCTCACCTTCCGGTCGCAGGGTGAGATCCTTCGGCGGGTGCAGGGTAAGCGAGTCATCCTGGCGGGACGACTTGCTGGCGCTGGTCGCTGGAGGCGGACTCGGGCGTTTTTCCTCCGTCGGCCGGGCGCGGGACGCCGGGAGGCAAAGGCACCAAGCGACGCCAATCCAGCAGACAGCCCGCAGGAAATCTCGAACCCCTCGTGTCATTAGCTGGATGGTACAGGCGGGCCAGAGACGACGCAAACGGGGGACGCCCCGGCGTTAGCGGGCTGCCGCCGAGCGGACGACGAACGATTGCGGCGGAATCGTCTTCTTATCCGCGCCCTGGTAGGGACGGGGACCAAAATTGACGATAACTCTCTGGCCGCCCTCCCAATCGGTATATTGCACACTGCGGTCGGGAGTCAGCCAACCGTGTCCGGTCATGCGGGCAAAACCGATCTGGGACCGAACGGAAGCAATCGCGCGATAGCTGGCTAGGTAATCAGCCTTGTGACTTTCCCAAAGCTGTCGGTCGATGTGCCACATCGGCATCGTGCCGTAGAGAATGTTAAAGAGGTCCTTCTTCCAGGCGAAAGGGCGACTCTGGAAATTCGTGTCGCGCCACACCCATGTGCCGGCGACATAGTCGTGAAAGGCCAGCTGGTAGAGCGGGATTCTTCGTTTCTCATCCAGGATGATTGCGGCGTCCGGAGCATAGCTATCACCCAGGTCCGTGTTGTAACCACCCGACGGGATCTTGAGATTAGGATCTGCATAAGTGCGCAGGGACATGAGGCCCTCGAAGAAATCGACTCCCGGCAGCGCCCAGGTCGGCGAGACGCCTTCCCCGGAGCCGACGACCGTGCCTAACGCCTGTGTCTCTTGGGCGAGTTCCAGCCGGGCCTGTTGGTTTTCCTCAATCGTCGAAGGATGTTCGGGACTTAGACAGGGAGCCAGTTGCACGACAAGCGTATCAAAGTAGAAAAGTTGGACGCCGTAGCTGGCGATAAGACCTTTCGCCTTTCCCAGCCAGCGCGGAAGCTGAAACTTGCCGCAAATCCGATCCCATCCCCTTGGGTTACTTTCGTGGCGAAGTTGATCAGCCGACATGCGCCCGGTCAGAATGGCATTCGGCCAGCCACGCCGGCCGACTTTGAAGAGATTGCCGGTCGGCATGTGATAGGAACCTGGCACCCAACCGAGCCGTTTGATCCCGTCAAAGAGTGTCCGGTCGATTGGATGTTTGCCGTAAAAGACGGCGAAGCCGCGATCGATCCCGGCGGCTTTCATTTCCGTGACCAATTGGAGATCGTCCGCGGGGCTCGCGCCCCACAAATAAACATAGACCCCATCCTTTAACATCCCGACCGGCGGTCGTTGCGCGACGCGATCGCGCAGCGGCTTCATCCCGGGATGCGCGGCGAGAAAATAGTCGCGATAAAGTTCGGCGAGAGCGACGTAGCCGCCTTTCGTGACAAAGTCATAGTGCAGCCGCATCGGAAAGGCATAAACCGTCGAGTCGTTAGGGCCGGAGCGCGTATCCGGATTGCGAAAGGTATCGAGGCGCACGGCCAAACCGCGCTGAAGGTCAGTCAATCCCCACCAGGGCTGACTCCCGCTCCAACCATACGCCTTGTTGATATCGCGAGTTCGATCCAGCGGCATGAGGAGGCCTTCGCCGCTCGTGTTCTGAACGTAGGACCAACCATCCTCCGGGGCGACGAAGTGAAAAGGGTAAGCGGGGAGAGTTCCGTAATTCTCGTTAGGGATCGCGGCCGTGAGATCGAAGCCGGAGACCTTCTCGTCCTTTAATTCGATCGTCAGGTCGCAGGTTTCGCCAGGACCGGAAACGCGACAGGAAATGGAACCGGGCGTGACGCGCAACGAATCGGCCGCGACCTTGAACCCGGGCTCGACCTGCTGCCGCCAGGTGAGATTGTCGCGCTTGTCGATTACGGTAATCGAACCGTCTCCCGTCGAGAGCTCGATGCGCAGGACTTCGTTCTCCAGGCGCGGTTGCTGAGACGATTCAGCGGCGAAGGCACTGCAGGCCGCGAAGAACCAGCTACAGATCAGCAGCAGCGAAGGCTTCATCCCCAGGAAGCTGACATGAAATTTCAATTCGCGCACAGCGGTTGCGCGTCCGCCAGAGAATCCAGTTTACGCTTCCGCCGGCTCGGCGGTGCAGCGAACCCGGCGGGCGGCGAAATAGGAGCCGATAACCACGACCGCGGCGATCAATTGTGCCGCCAGTGTTTCGTAGGTTGGGAAGACGGCGAACCAAAGCCCAACCCAATCGGGAGTCAGACTAACGAGTCCGGGCACCGGCGTGGTCGAAATCCAATGCGCCAACTGCATTTCCTGCGCCTGTTCGCCGACCATGACGAGCAGAACCCCGCCAAGCAGGATGCCAGTCGTGACGAGCATGTTCCGATAAGGCAGCCGCTGCTGCATAACGAAGGTGAGGATCGCGACCAGACCGGAAAGCCCGAGACCGAGCAGGGTGCCTTTCAACACCACCGCCCCGCCGAGACGCAAGTGATAGGTCTGGAGAAAAAGGACAACCTCGAAGCCTTCGCGATAAAGTGAAGTGAAGCCAAGCAGGATCAAGCCCCAGACGAGGCGTGACTGCGAAGCGGTCACCACGCCGCCGCTGGTGAGGAGCGTTTTCCGCCGGCGATTATGAGCCCGGATCCAGCCGCCCCAATAAATCTTGTGGAAAAACCAGTTCATGATCACGAGCAGAACAACGACGGCGAGGAGTCCGGTCGCGGCCTGCAGATTCAGCGCGGAGACATTGTCGGCCAGCGCGCTCATGATGCGCACCGCGATCATCCAGGTGACAAGAGTGGCGAGAAAAGCCATTCCGGCGCCCCATGCGACGGGCCGCCGGCAGTAACTGCGCGGACCCGTCATGCTGGCAGTGATGGCGGCCAGAACGAGAATGCACTCGAGCCCTTCGCGGAAAACAAGAATGCCGATGTCAAGCACGGCCACGGCAGGGCTGACGTTCGCCCGCGTGGGATCGGGCGATCCGCCGGTTGTGAGCCCCTGCCAGGTCATCGCTCCGAGGACTCCGAGAGCGGCCACGAGAAGAAGAATTTTATGAATGGGGCGAAGCCGCAGGCGTGGCGTCGCGACAGCCTCAGCTGCAGGGGTGGCGGGCGGCTCGATAGCGGACGCAATCACTCAGCGATGTTATCACACTGGGGCGGGAATGCTGTCGGCGGATTGCTATTCTCTAGCGGTGAATTGCGTACTGGGCCCCGGTTTGCGGCCGATGTTCTGTCGCGGTTGTGATTTTCATCCGCCGTCGTAAAATTCGCCCATGCAGCGCCGTGCGGGTTTTACCCTGATTGAGATCGCGATTGCGGTCTTCATTCTCATGCTCCTGCTCTTGCTCGCCATTCCGAGCGTGACGGGCGTGCTGGCCAATCGCCGTCTCCAACGCTCGCTCGATGCGATGAACCAGATCGTGCGCCTGGCGCAGGAGCACAGCGTGCAGGAGCGCCGTCCCTATTTGATCGAGTGGCAAAAGCAATCTGTCATCTTGCGGCCGGAGTCGCTCGCGGAGGGCGATCCGGACCGGCCGACGGCGTCACTCGTCCTTGATAAAGGCCACGCCTACGTCCTGCGTCTGCCAGCCGCGCTGGAGAAGGACCCGCTGGCGCAATGGATTTTCTGGCCTTCCGGCGCCTGCGAGCCGGCCAATATCCGCTTCAAAGGACCCGACGGTTCGTGGGAAGTGAATTACGCGCCGCTCAATGCACGCCCGGAGATTGTTCGTTATGCGGCGAGGTAGAAAACGCGGCGGTTTTGCACTCTACGAAGTGCTCCTGGGCCTGACGATCTTCGTTGTCGGAGTCCTCGCACTCGGCCGGGCGGTTGAAAATTGCATGAATGCGAGTGCGCTGAGCGAGGAAGAGAATCGCGTCCGCCAATTGCTGGCCAACCGGATGGCGGAATTGCAAGCCAGTCCCGGCCCACCCGATGTCTCCAAGGAACTGAACGTCGACACCGGCTACGGTGTCGTAAGGCTCATCCAAAAGAGCGCGCCGGAAGAACTCGTCGACAAGGAGAACACAATCATCAGCGGCATCAGCCGGGTGACATTGCGCGCGGAATGGTCGCGCGAAGGCACGACGCAAAACAAGCAACTCGTCTTCTATGTTTATCGTGCGGGCTGACCGGCGCCGGACGCTCGCTTTCACGCTTCTCGAGGTCACGCTGGCGGTTGCGATTCTCGGGATGATGGCGTTGGCGATTTATCGTTTTGTGAGCACGAACCTGACGGCGGTTCGCCTTTCCACCGAGCTGAATGAAAGCGACGCGCGCTACCAGGGTTTGGCTAATCTTTTGAATGAACAGTTGCAGGATCTGCCGCCGGGGCAGGGGGCGCTGGCGGGCGAGCCTTTCAAATTCAGCGGCCGCTCGCGCGACGAAATGTCGTGGACCTGCTCGGCCGGGCCCGGTCTCCTGACTCGTTATGCGACGGGCGATTATCTCGTGACCTTGCGTTTGCGCCCGATGCAGCACGGCGACGCGATGGAGTTGGGCATCGTGCGGGAGGCAGATGATGATGACGAAAATCCGGTGCCGGACAACAAGGAGTGGGTCAGCCTCTTGAATGGCGTGAACAGCATGGAGATCCGCTATTTCGATCCACGGCTCAACGCCTGGGTGGACCGCTGGACCGATCGCAGCACGCTCCCGCATCTCGTTCGCCTAACGATAGATCGTGTGGGCAGCTCGGTGCCGTGGGAGACGATTCTGGCGTTGCGACGCTCGCCGCTTTGATGCTCATGCGAGGCTCGACCAACATCAGGCGCTCCGGCGCCGCGCTCATGCTCGCGCTCTGGGCACTTTTTTTGCTCAGTGCGATGGTCATCGCCTGGGCACTGGATATTAATTCGCAACTCACCCTCTCGGGCAACGCCAGCCGGGTGGTGGAAGCGGAAGCGATGGCTTCCTCCGGCGCCGAGGTCGCCCTCAGCCCGAATGTCGAGGCGGGCTCGAGCGTTCTGCACGGTTCGTTAGGGCGAAACCAGAGCTACGACGTCCGGATCACGGGCGAAGGCGGGCGCCTGAATCTGAACTGGATCCTGGCGGGCGAGAATCCGCAGCGTCTCGGGCTTCTCCGCCAATATCTCGAACTGAAAGGCGTCGATCTGAACGAGCGCGACCGGATGATCGATTGTCTGCTCGATTACGTCGACCCGGACGATCTGCCGCGGTTGAACGGCGCGGAGGCGGAGCCTGGTTATCAACCGAGAAACTCTCTCCTCCGGCGCGTCGAGGATCTGAAGGCGGTAAAGGGTTGGGAGAAATTCACCCAGATGCCGAATTGGGACGCGGATTTCACCCTCTTCAGCACCGGCCCGATCGATCTCACCTGGGCGTCGCGCGATGTTCTGCTTTCGCTTCCGGGATTCAACGAACAGATCGCGGATCGATTCCTGGAATATCGCCGCGGTCCGGACAAGATCGATGGGACCGAGGACGATCCGCCCTTTGAATCGCTCGATCAGGTTAGGCTTGCGCTCGGATTCACACCGGAGCAATTTGCGCAGCTTTCCGGCCTAATCGGATTCAAAGATCAAGTTGTGCGTGTCATCAGTGTAGGAAAATCCGGCAGCGTGACACGGACGGTGGAGATGATTATACGGAAGACAGCGCAGCCCCAGATGATTCGTTGGAAGGAATATTAATATCGAACCCGTATCCGCACCTGTTTATATCGCGCCCTCCGGCGGGGGCTGGAATGTGGTCCGCTCCCGCGCCGGCAACGGAAGCTGGGATGTGCGGAGCGTCTCCGATTTGAACGAAGCCACCGGCTTGCTCGTGGAAGGCGACGACATCATTTTCGCCCTTCCGGTCAACGCCGTCCTCGCGCAGCGTTTGCGCCTGCCGACGAGCGACCCCTCGGAGTTTGGTGGAATGGTCCGGCTGCAGGTGGAAAAGGCGTTCCCTTATCCGCCGGAGGAGGTGACGAGCGATTTTGAACTCATCGAGCAGGGCGAAAACGAAAGCGTGGTTTCGTCCGTCGCGGTCCACAACGCCAAGCTCGCCGAAATCGCCGCGCCGCTTTTGAAGCGCGGGTTTATTCCGCGGCAAGTGACTGTCTATGCAGCGCAGCGGGCAGCTTCGCGCGCAGCCGCTGGCCGGGCGCTGATCATTTACCGTGAAGGAGAAAAGCTCGTCTCGGCCATCACGGAGAACGGAAAGCTCAGCCTCACCCGCACTCTCGATGCCTCCGGCCCCGAACAGTTGCAGCGCGACCTGCCGCAGATGGCCTTAAGCGCCGAGTTGCAGGGCATCGACACTGCTTTCCCCACCATCCTGCTGGACGAAAATTCCATGACCCTTCGCGACACGATCGAGCGGGTCTTCGCCCAGCGTCCCAATCTTGTCGGCATGGAAACGCCGCCCGCGAGTGTCAAGCTGAACCTGGCCCCGGAAGCCTGGCGAAAACAGCGCGCCGCTCTCGTTAGGCAAAAGGAGTGGCGACGGCGGCTCGTCTGGGCGGGCGCGGTTTACGGCGCGGCTTTTCTGCTTTTCGCGCTTTACGTCGCGATCCTTCGGTTTCAGGTCGGCCATTACGCCAAGGCGATCCAGCGCGATGCATCGAAGGTCGATTTTATCCGGAGCACGGAAGCAGATTGGAAGGCGCTCTCGCCGGCGATCGACCCGCATTATTATCCGATCGAGGTGCTGCTCCATTTGCATGAAAGCCTGCCCAATCCTGATGTGCGCATTACGGTTTACGATCAATCGGCGCGCAACATTTCGGTGCAGGGCGAAGCGCCCTCGGCGGCGCTCGCCTACCAGTTGGCGGAAAAGGTGAAAAAGAATTCCGACCTCCAGGCTTTCACTTTCAATCTCGGCACTCCGCGCATTTTGCCTAACGACCACGCGCAATTCCGGCTGGAGGGCAAAACCAAGTGATTTCCCGCTGGCTCGCACAAATGAATCAACGGGAGCGCGTCCTCGCGCTTTCGGTGGGAGCGATCCTGTTCCTGATTATCAACCTCGCCATCTGGAGCGCCCTCTTCGGGATGAGCGCCGACGCGCGGAAAGATTACGCGGCGCAGAAATCGGCGCGGACCGAGCAGAAGATCTACCTCCAGGAAGAGAAGATGTGGAAGCGGCGCGCCGATTGGCTAAAGAAAACGCAACCGCGCCTGAGCAACCCCGCGGAAGCTTCCACCCTCCTCACGCAGGTGAAGGAGATCGCCGGGAAGCACAACGTGCAGATCGAAAATCCGCAAATCGGCGCGGTCGAAACAACCCCTTCGCACGAGTCGGTCTCGGCCACTTTCGAGACGAAGAGCGATTGGGAAGGGCTCGTCCATTTTCTCTACGAAGTGCAGCGGCCGGAGGCCTTCATCGTCTTTGAAAACGTCAACTTGATGGTTGATGCGACCGATCCGACAGTGATGCGGGGACGATTCAAAATTGCCCGCTGGTTTGCCCCGGGCGAAAAGAAATCATGAAGACGAAAAGACTTCTGCTGGCCGGTGCGGCGACGCTTTTTTGCCTAACGAGCGCCGGCTTGGCGAATGACGAGCTTCCCACAACCGGAAAGTTCGCGCGTTACGAACCGATGATGAAGCATTCGCCTTTTGCGGTTGCGACCGCGAACGCGCCGCTGCCTTCCGCGCCCGATTTCGCGAAGGATCTCTACGTGGCGAACGCGGCTCATTCTACCGATGGCGATTTCGTCACGCTCGCTTCGACGACGGACAAGAATCTAAAGGAATACCTGAACACCAAGGAAACGATCCACGGCTTTTCCATTTCCAACATCCAGTGGTCGGACAAGGTGGGCGAAACCAAGGTCACGATCGCGAAAGACGGGCAGTTTGCGACCCTCACCTTCAACGAGGCGCTCCTCAGTCAGGTGATTCAAAATCCCGCGCCGCCCGTTCCCCAGCCGGTTCAGCCGCACCCTGGTGGCCCAGCCCGGGCACCGGTGGGAAATCCGCAGGTGCCGATTCAGCGGCCGATGGCGGTGCCGCAAATTCCAACACCGCCGCCGCACGTACGCCCGGTCATCCGGCGCAAGAGTGGTCCGCAAATACCAGTGCGCGGGGCTCAACCCCCACAGCAATCGTCGCAAGACGATTCGGAATTCGACAAGTCCTGAGCGGACGTTGTCCGGTCGTTAGGGAACGCCTTCTGCGCGAAGCCTAGGAACCGCCCCAATCGTCGTCGGGCGTATCCGGTTTGCGATCCTGTCCGGCGGAATACAGATCGTAACCGCTCGAATTTTTCCTGCCCGGATTGATGTAGATATAGTTGTTGTTCCAGGGATCCTTCGGCAATTCCTTGAAGAGCTGATACCACCGCTGCGGCTGCGGGTCCGTGCTCGGTTGACTGACCAGCGCCTGCAATCCTTGTTCCGTGGTCGGGTAGAAACCGTTCATGCTCTCGTAGAGCTTGAGCTGCGTTGAAATGCTCTGGATGTCGGCCGCGACGCGGTTGTGGCGAGCGTATTCGACGTTGCCGGCCAGCTTGTAAATCGCGGTCCCCAGAAGGAGAGCGATGATCGAAACCACGAGCATGATCTCGAGGAGAGTGAAGGCACTTTGGTTTTTGCGCATAAATGTGAGACAGCGGGGTTACTTCAGCGGTTCAAGCAGGTAATCGGATTTATCCCAGAGGTATTTCAACTGAATCTGCGTTTCCCTGATGGCCGAGGCAGACGTCCCGGCGCCTGCCAGAATGATCACATCATTCGTTCCCGCCTTCAAGATCGAGGCCGGCACGATCTTCTGCGCCCGCACCCAGCCGGTGTATTGGAACTGCATCGTCTGCACAAGCGAGAGCGAGAGGCCGCGGTAGGCGGGATCGGCCAGATCGGGTAAAACGAGCGAGGCCGCACCAACATCCTCGCCATTCACGTAGATTTCCGGCGGCGCTTCGATTTGCGGGCTCGCGACTTCGAAGGTGAGCAACGCGACCAGCGGTTGGGACTCGAGCCCGAATTGAAAAGAGGCCCCATTCTGCATGCTCGAACCCATCGGAATCGTGTCGGCCGTAAGCGGCGCGGTCACCGTTCCGAACACTTCCGCATCTTCCGTCCCGGCCTTCAGTGGCGGCGCGGCGGCAAAGGGCGCCGGCACCGCATTCTCGGGCTCGTCGTGTACCGGACGCATCACCTGGCTCGACTTCATCCAATCGAGGTAAGCGCCCCGAATCGAATGCCCGTCCCCCGGCACTTCGATGTCGATCGCGGTCACTCCGATCATCGGCACGATCGTGCTCGAGGAAGTTGCGAGGCCGGTTTTTTGCCCTAACGACCCGGAATGGAGAAGCTGCGTGCCCGATTCATCCCAGGCGATCAACTCCGGCTGCTGCTCCGGGTTGTCGTCGAAATAGAGGCGAAAAAGGAGGATCTGGCAGTCTTCGTTAGGCCTCGTTAGGCGAACGCGGAAGACACTTTTGCCGGGGGCGCCTTCCGCGGCCTTGCCGGGAGCGAAGGAAACCGATTCCACCCAATCGGGCGCGGCCTGGATTTTCGAATGCGCGGGGTTGGCCTGACGAAGGTCGAGCCAGGCGCTCTCCGGTGCCGCCTCCGCCGATTGGCTTGGCTGTAAGACCTGGGCACCGGGTGGGGGAAGAGCCTGTTGTGCGCGCAGAACGGCAACTACAAGGACGAAAAGCGCGAGTGCGACAAACCGAAAAAGCATCCGGCGGCGAGCGTATGTTAGTGGGGCCGAAACTGCAAACTATGCGTCATCTCGAAGACCGCGGAGAGAATGCTGTAAACCACGAACCCGACCACGACCGCAATCAGGACGATGATGATCGGCGGGATCAAAGCAGAAATGACATTGACCGTCCGATCCAGTTCGCGTTCGTAAACGTCGGCGATCGTTTGCATCGTGCGCGCGAAATGGCCGGTTTGTTCGCCAACCGCCATCATGTCAGTGAAGAGCTCGGGAAAAATCTCCTCTTTCGCCAACGCGCTGGAGAGATTGGCGCCATCGATAATCGAGCGGCGCACGTCTTTCAGTTTGGCTTCGAGATATTTGTTCGCGGCGATCTCCGTCACCAAATCGAGCGCCTTGAGTAACGGGATTCCATTCTCCATTAGAGTGCCGAGAGTGCGCGAAAACTGCGCGTAATACTGATGCCGTCGAATCCGCCCGTAGCCCGGAATGGAAAGCCGAAACCGGTCCCAGGTGAGCCGCCCTTCATCGCTCCGGACAAAAGCGCGGAATCCGACCATCCCACCGATAACGAGAAGAATGAAGAGCCACCAATAGCCGACGATGAGATGATTCGCGCCGAGCAAAATCCGCGTCGGCAAAGGCAGCGTGCCGCCGGTTTGTGACATGAAATTAGTCAACTGCGGCACCATGAAGGTGATGAAAATGATGATCAGCAACGAGCCGGCGAGCGCGAGGAAAGCGGGATAAATGAGCGCCTGCTGCACGCGGTCGCGCAGGCTCTTCTCCTGCATCAGATGCTGCACGACTCGCTCGAGAATATCGGGCAGCGCGCCGCTCGCTTCGCCCGCGCCGACCATGTTGAGATAGAGCGGGGGAAAGATGCGGGGAAAATCCCGCAGCGCCTGCGAGAAGCTTCGCCCATCGACCAGCGATTGATGCAACGCACTCGTCATCTGCTGGACGCGCGGATGTTTGAGCCGCTTCTCGAGCACGCCCAGGCTCTCGTCCAGCGTCATCCCGGCCTGAATAAGGTGGCCGAGCTGTTCGGTGAAAATCAGGAGCTGGCTGTGGGGAATCTTGAGATTCTTGGTGGGCGGCGCGGCAGCCGGCGCCGCTTTACCATCGACTACCTCGGGGCTGCCGGCCACGACGTCGATCCGAATCGGCGTGCAATTCTGCATTTCGATTTGGCGAATGGCGACCGAGCGATCAGCCACGTTGAGCACACCTTCGACGAGGTCGCCTTGGGCATTGCGGGCGCGATAGGAAAATTGCGGCATCGGTTGGGAAAGCTGGCGCTAGAATTAACCTGCGGCGTCGCTGCCGTCCACTCGCCGGGCTACGTTTCTCCGCGAAATGCCATCTACCTTTCAAGAAATCAGGCTCGAAAATGGCGGGAGCGTAACCGTTTCCGAGTACGGTGCGAAAAGCGGAACGCCGGTCTTCTTCTGTCACGGCTGGCCGAGTTCGCGCACGATGGCGGAGCTAACGGATGCCGCGGCGCGCGAATTGGAGATTCGGATCATCTCGCCCGACCGGCCCGGGATCAGAAATTCAACGCTTCATCCGGAGAGGAAATTGCTCGACTGGCCGCCACTACTCGCGGAGCTGGCCGATAAGTTGGAGATTGGAGAATTCCGTGTGCTCGGAATCTCCGGCGGCGCTCCGTATGCGTTCGCCTCAGCGTGGGCGATGCCCGAGCGAGTGCGCGCCGTCGCCGCCGTAAGCAGCGCGCCGCCGCTGGCGGAGTTGCCGGATCGCGACGGGTTGTTGCCGCTTTATCGCTGGCTGCTTTTCTTTTATCCGCGGCATCGCGAGCTGCTCCGGTTCGGCTTTCACGCGGCCCGGCCGTTTCTTTCCATCAAGGTCCCGATCCGGTTTCGCCCGGTGCTCCTCAAGCTCCTCCAGCCCTGCGACGCCAACGTCATGCGCGACATCGCGGCCTTCGAAGCCTGCTTTGAAAGTCAGCGCCAAGCGTGGCGCGCCTCGGCCGATGGACTGATGATCGACGCCGAAATCTACGCTCAACCGTGGGGATTCCGCCTCGAGGAAATCCAAGTCCCGGTTCGCCTCTGGCATGGTAAAAAAGACCGGAGCTTTCACTGGCAACTGGCCCGGTCGTTAGGCGAGCGTCTTCCGGTTTGCACCCAGCGAATGGTCGAGGGCGAAGGGCATTATTCGCTGCCCATCCGGCATATGCACGAGATCCTGGCCGACCTGAAATCTGCCTAACGCCGGCAACTTTTCTCTATCCCCGCCTCTCGAACTGGCTCAAACTCGGAACGTGGAAGATTTTACAGGCAGCGCAGTGGTGGATCAGCCAATTCGCCGGAGTTCCAATATCCCGCCCGAGTTTCAGGCCCGGATCCATCAACTGGTGGCGGATTGGGGCGCGGAGAAATCGCCCGAGCTGATCGAGGAACTGATCGTGACCGCGCTCAAGATGGCGCGCGACAAGATGGGCACGGGCGACCTCAAGCTGATGAATCGGTCGCTCAAGGAACTGCGCTACGCCGCCAAGATTTTCGCGCCCTACCGCGACGTGCCGAAGGTGGTGGTTTTTGGTTCCGCCCGGACCGCCGCTTCCGAACCCGAGGCGCAGCAGGCGGAAGAATTTGGCCGCCAGATGGTGGCGAACAATTACATGGTAATCACCGGCGGCGGCGACGGGATCATGGGCGCCGCGCAGCGCGGGGCTGGTCGCGAGAACAGCTTCGGGCTCAACATTCGCCTGCCCTTCGAGCAGCGCGCAAACGAGGTCATCCACGGCGACCCGAAGCTGATCAACTTCAATTACTTCTTTACCCGTAAACTGAACTTCGTGAAGGAAACCCATGCCTACGCGCTATTTCCAGGCGGGTTTGGGACGATGGATGAAGGCTTCGAGGCCCTCACCCTCATGCAAACCGGCAAGGCACTCATCATCCCGATCGTGCTGATTGATCGGCCTGATGGAAGTTACTGGGAAACCTGGATGCGCTTCCTCACCGATCACCTGCTCAAGCTCGGGCTGATCTCGCAGACCGACTTTAATTTCATCAAGATCGCCCACAACGTGACCGATGCCGTCGATCACATCCTGCTCTTCTACCGCAACTATCAATCGTCGCGCTGGGTCGGCTCGCAGCTCGTGCTGCGAATTCGTAATCGATTGACTGGGAAAGCAGTAGCGGACTTAAATAAGCAATTCGCGGATGTGCTTCGCAGCGGCGCGATCGTGCAACGCGAGGCTCTGCCGCAGGAGAAAAACCAGCCCGAGATTGCAAATCTGCCGCGCCTCGTGTTGGAGCCGCATCGGCACGAGTTCGGCCGTTACCGCCAATTGATCGACTCGATCAACCTCGCGGACACCGAGTAGAAACCTCCCTCCGCTACGCCGCTGGCCGCTCGGTTTTCTCCACGATGTAGTCGTGGATCGAGTTCACCGTTTGCAGCGCCTTGCCGGCGACCTCGGAGTTCGGCACCCCGACTCCGAACGTCTTTTCCATGCTCACCACCAGTTCGAGCGCGTCGATCGAGTCGAGGCCGAGTCCACCGGCTCCAAAAAGCGGGAGGTCATCTGCGATCTGATCGGCTGGCGTTTGCAGCATCAGGTTCTTGACCAGCATTTCTTTGATTTGGTTGCGGAGATCGGTGTCAGGCATGATTCGGAATTTTTGGGACGCTATGCTTAGACGAAATGCGGGCGGATGTCACCGGATAATAATTCCGCGATCGCCGGGATGGCAGCGCAAGCTTCCAGCTTGCCGTTTGATTGAGTCGCAAGCTGAAAGCTCGCGCTACGATTTCAAACTTCTCGCGAGGTGCGATCGTCCGCCGCAGGGGCCGGCTCGGCGTGTGGCGCTGGCGGCACTTCGCGAGCGGTCGGGGCGTTATCGATCCGCGGCACGGTGGCGTCGGCCTGGCGAACATCCGGCTTGGCCGGCGGAGTGTTGCCGGCGTTGTGCAGTTCATCGCTGAACTCGTCTTTCGCCTTCTGGAATTCCTTCACCGCCTGGCCCATGCCCTTGGCGAGCTCGGGAAGTTTCTTCGCGCCAAAGAGAACGAGGACGATCAACAGGATGATGATCAGGTCCGGTCCGCCAAAGTTGGAGAGCAACGCGAGCAGATTCATAACGTCATCAAGCATCGGACCATCTCCCGTGCTTGCAAGACATTTCCCGGCGGCACCATCGAAAGCGGCGGCGGTAATTCCGGGGCGTTGTACTCCCACGACCAGGGCATTTGCGTGTCGCCCCAGAGGAACCGGACCAGCGCCGGATAAATCGTCTCGGCGAGAATGCTGTTCGACATCAGGAGGAGTCCGCGTTTTTTGGCGGGGAGACCGATGGCGAGGTTATCGGTCCATTCATTATGGCCACCCTTGTAAAAGGCGGGCCCAGCCGAGCTCTGGAACAACACGCAACCCAGCCCGGCCGAAAGCTTGATCTCGGCATTCGCCGGATTTTCCGCCGGATCAAGCGGCGGGAATTGATGGGCCGAGCGAATCGCGATCTGTGGCCGTAACATCTCCGCGCGCCCCTTGGCCGAGATGCCTTCACCGCGCAGGAAGCCGGCCAGGAACTTCGCGTAATCCTCGATCGTCGTATCCAACGAGCCGGCCGCGCGCACCGAGCTGCGCTGATCGTGCGGCTCGCGTTTGCCGTGTTCATCGTAACCGTCGGCAACGTTAGGCGAGAAATCCTTGCGCCAGGTCATGCTCGAGCGCTTCATCCCGAAGCGATCGAACACCCGCCTCTGCATTTCCTTTCCGAGATCGAGCCCGAGGCCGGCTTCGAGCACGAATTGCAGCAGGTTGATACCCTCGCCGGAGTAGGCATAGCGCGTCCCGGGATCGAATTTGAAATCGAGCTTCCCGTCCGCATTCATGAACCGGAAATTCGGAAAACCGGGCGTGTGATCGAGCAGGATGCGCGGCGTCAGCTTCCGCCACCGCTCGTCGCCTGCGAGATCCGCGTATTTTTGATACTCAGGCAGCGGTTTCGGCAAGTCCTTCGCGATCGACCGATTGAGATCGACCACCTTCTCGTCGACCAACTGCATCACCGTGTAGGCGACGGCCAGCTTCGTCAGCGACGCGCCGTAAAGGATGGTGTCGCACTCGAGCGACTGCTTCATTTCGACATTCGCAAAGCCATAGCTCTTCACGAAAACCGGCTGCCCATCCTCGATCAGGGCAATCGCCAGCCCCGGCACATCTCGCGCTTTCATCAGGCGCGCGACCTCGGCGTCGATCTGCGTCGCGGTTAGTTTGGTCCCGTCGAGGCGATGAACCTCGGCGCCTTTCGCACCGGCCAGAAGCGCCAGGCAAAAAAGCCCGACGAACACAATTCCTCCGCGGCGGCGGAAACGTCTCCGCATCGGCCTAGACGTCGTAATACATCTGGAATTCGTACGGGTGCGGGCGCAGCCGCAGCGCGTCGTATTCCTTTTGCTTCATCTCCACCCAGTTGTTGATGAAGTCGGTATTGAAGACATCGCCCCGGAGCAGAAACGCGTGATCCGCCTCCAGCGCGGCGATCGCTCCGCCTAACGAATCGGGCACGCTCGGCACCTGGGCCAGTTCTTCCGGTGGAAGTTCGTAGAGATTCTTATCCAGCGGATCGCCCGGATCGATCCGGTTCTGCACCCCGTCGAGACCGGCGAGGAGAAGCGCGGCGAACGCCACATACGGGTTAGCCGCCGCGTCAGGCGTGCGGAATTCGATCCGCTTCGATTTCGGATTCGCCGAGTAAGTGGGGATGCGGATCGAGGCCGAACGATTGCGCGCCGAGTAGGCGAGATTCACCGGCGCCTCAAATCCCGGCACGAGCCGCTTGTAGCTGTTCGTCGTCGGATTCGTGATTGCGGTCAGCGCCGGCGCGTGTTTCAGAATGCCGCCGATGAAGAAGAGCGCCATGTCGCTCAAACCTGCGTACCCATTCCCGGCAAAGAGCGGCTTGTCGTCCTTCCAGAGCGAGATGTGCGTGTGCATGCCCGAGCCGTTGTCGCCGAAGATCGGCTTCGGCATGAAAGTCACCGTTTTGTTATGCCGGCGCGCCACATTGCGGACGATGTACTTATAGTACTGCATCCAGTCGCCCATCACCTTGAGCGGCGCGAAACGAATATCGATCTCCGCCTGCCCAGCCGTCGCGACTTCGTGATGCTGCCGCTCGATCGGAATGCCTGCCTTCTCCAGTTCGAGACACATCTCGTTGCGCAAATCCTGCAGCGTATCCGCCGGCGCCACCGGGAAGTAACCCTCCTTCGCCCGGATCTTGTAACCCAGATTCGGGAACTCCTCGCGCCCGCTGTTCCAATGCCCTTCCGCGCTATCGACCGAATACGAACAAGCGTTCCCAGTATTGCTGAAACGCACGTCGTCGAAGATAAAAAATTCCGCTTCCGGCCCGAAGAACGCCGTGTCCGCGATGCCCGTGCTTTGCAAATAAGCCTCCGCTTTTTCCGCCAGCCCGCGCGGATCGCGATTGTAAGGCTCGCGCGTGATCGGTTCCACGATCGTGCAGATGAGGCTCAGCGTTGGCTCCGCATTAAAGATATCAATCCACGCTGTCTCCGGATCGGGAATGACCAGCATGTCCGACGCGTTGATCACCTTCCACCCGCGGATGCTCGAGCCATCAAACCCGAGCCCCTCGGTGAAGATGTCCTCGTTGTACTCGGTGAGTGTGGTGGTGAAATGCTGCCAGGCACCGGGCAGATCGGTGAATTTAAAATCCACGAGTTTGACCTCGTGGTCCTTGATCATCTTGCTGACATCGGACGGAGTTTTTTTATTGGCCATGGATGTAGGTGAGCGAGTGAGTGGTTGTGAAGTGGTTGAGTTGGAAAACCTTTAATCCCACCACCGCCGCGGAGTGCCAGCGCGGGATTGTAAAAAAATTGCTACAACGAAAGCGGTAACGAGGGATAAGGATGGATACATCGTGAATCGTGGGAACCGATTCACGACTGAATGCGACCCGCGTTCAGACCGCCTTCTCGCCGATCTCTTCGGTGCGGATGCGCACCGCGTGTTCGACCGGCAGGACAAAAACTTTTCCGTCACCAATTTTCCCAGTCTTGGCCGCGCTTACGACCACGCTGACCGCCTTGTCCACCATGTCGTCGGCGAGCACCACTTCCACCTTCACCTTTGGCAGGAAATCGACCGTGTATTCGCTCCCGCGATAAATTTCCGTGTGGCCCTTTTGGCGCCCAAACCCCTTCACCTCCGTCACCGTCATGCCCTCGATACCGAGTTCCGCGAGGGCCTCTTTTACTTCCTCGAGTTTGAATGGCTTGATGATGGCTTCGAGTTTTTTCATGCGCGTTACAGTGGTATCGCCCGATCGATTTTCAATCCGGCAGATGCAAGAAAATCAGAGATCGCTAGGACAGCGCAAGCGCCGATTTGCGATTATTGTCAGTTTCATGCGCGACGAGCCGCGCGGATTGCAAACGCCGCCAACGCCGGCACCTGTTTTCGAAATCAGATTCCGCGCCGTCGGCGGGAGCCGTGATTAGAAAAATCAATGGCTCCGCGGGAGCGTTTTGGTGGGCAATGGGCCATTCTGCGGCAAAAACAGCGTCGCGGCAGCGTCCGACGGCTGTTTTGTGGTGAAAACTTTGTCGCGCCGATCATGAATGCGCGGAAATGGGTCGCGCGGCCGCGATTTTCCCTCGCGTCGCGCTAATCGCCGTCTCCGCCGCTGGCGGCAGATGTGATTTGTCCGCGCAAGGTATCCGGGACGAGGATTTTGCCATTGTTTGGCCCCGACAGGTCACGGCACGGACGATGCTACCATTGTTTTTCTGTCGGACCTTCCGCGGAGAACGGATTTCTCCACGGGAGGGCGAAACCGAATGAAATCTACATAATTCTTCCATTGTATGTCCGCAAACAACCTTCCTTCCGGCATCGGTGACCTCTTTCAACTAGGGGAGCGCATGCTCGGCGGTCTGCGTCGGCATGGCCGCTGGCTCCTGAAAGAGAGCTTCCCGGCGGATGAATTTTCCGGCCGGCTCTTGGCTACGCGCGAGGCCGAAACGAAGCTGGCCCTGGCTCGCGCGGCGCGCGGGGAGGCGGGACGGAAATTTGCCGCGTGCGACCTCGAGCTCACCTCCTGGCTGGCCAAGGCGCGTCTCGTCGTGATGCTGGCCTATGGCAATAAGTGGTCGGAGAGCTGGATCGCGGCGGGGTTTACCCATCGCGGCACTAACGTGCCGAAACGCATCGCGCCACGCATCGAGTTGTGCCAGCGCCTGGCGGATTTCTTTGCCGGCCACGAGGAATACGAAGTGCCCTTCGCGCGCGTGACCGCCGCGGAGGCGCGTCGTCAGAAGAAAGAAATCACGGCAGCGGAAAAAGCGGTGCGGTTAGCCAGGCAGAAAATGTCGGAGCGCAAACGGGTGCGCGACGTGGCGGAGAAGAAGTTGCGCCACGAGATGCATTTTGTGGTCGTGTACCTCGGGTGCGCGATCGGCAAGCGAGACCCGAGATGGCGCGCCTTTGGCCTGAAGCAGCCGCGAACCGATGCCGAGCCGATCGATGTGTATTGCAAGGCAACTCCGAGCTCGCCCGCCATCGAAGTTGATTTCGCGGCAGCCGACGTCAAACTCTCGAGCGCGGTCGCCTAACGGGATCGCCGACGAGGAGTCGGGCCGGTCTCGGCTTCGGGGAATTTCGCTCTTGCCCCTGGGATGCGAGCTATTTCGGGTCCACCGCTAGCGGTGCGCGGAGCGCGACGCCGCCGAAGACAAGATCGCTTAAAGAATTGGCCATTCCTGCGGTCAACGTCTTCTGATCGACAAGCACGCGCTCGCCCGGATCACCAAAGGCGTAATCCAAGACCGCGAAGTTGTTTTCCGGCAGGCCTGTCGTTCGCACACGATCCAGCCGTACTGATCACCTTCGCCGACATCAAACTTGAACGCCGCGTATCCGCTTCCCGGCGAGAGGAACTGACCGTCCGGGAAGCCGCCGCCATTGGAGCGTTCCGCGAAAAAACCGATTTGACCCCCGAAAGGAAAATCCGAAATAGAAGCCCTGGCCGGGAGCTTGGAGGCGGAGACGCTTCCGCCCACAGTGGCCCCTGCGATGGCCCCATAGGCGCCGAGCACATTGATGACTGCGCTGCCGCCGTCGTGGAAACTGCTCGAGCCATAGAAGTGCTCGAAGTGGATGACCCTGAGCGAGGCCGCGCCTGTGAGGGGCAGAGGCACGCTGTCGTTATCGTTTAGCCGGATGTCGAGCCTGCCGCTGGGGCGCAACGGCCACTTACTGGCCACCGTCTCAGCGTCTATCTGCCTATATATCCTTCGAGGAGCTAGGCCAACTCTTGTGATCTGTGTCTCTACGCTTCCTAGTGCCCAACGGGAACGAAGGCCAACCCATCGAGATCATCCACTGGGATGGCCGCCACTTCCAGGCCTAAACCCGTGGTGAGATTGATGGTGACGAGGAATCGAAGGTGGTCGTTGTCGGTGCCGCCGCCGCCTTCCAGGCCATAGAAGACGCCCTTGGAATCGAAGTCCGCCGCCCGCACCAAATCCGGCAGGAGATTTAACCCGACTAGTGTCGCCTTCCCGGTCGTCTTGTTATAGCTGTAGGTGGTAAAGTTGTCGACTCCGTAAAGTCCCCTGGTATTAGCGGCTAGGCCGCCTCCGTTCTGGAAGCCAAGACCGGTTGATCCGGCCTGAGTCGCCGCGCCCGTCGCGAGATTCACGGTGTAGAACTTCTGATTGAAGCCGGAGACACCATACATGATCCCCGTCCTGGGATCGATCGCGACATCCGTCAGGACCGCGTTGTTTGGACCGATCGGCGTCACTAAAGCGGTAGCCGTATTGATGGTGATGAGATAGCTGGGATTGGTCGGAGACATGCCCGATGTGATGCCATAAAGAATGCCGTCGAAAGGGTTGTATTTCATGCCGGCCATCGCGTAAACATTGCCCGACGCGTCAACCAATGGGCCGACCGTGGTGATGATTGCACCCGTCTTCGCGTTGATGGTGTATAAGACGCCGGGCACGCCGGTTGTGCCGGTGGCAACGAACAGATTCTGCCTTACTGCGGCCGCGCTCGCTGGCAGGGCAGCGGCGAGGCATAACGATATAGCGATCAAGCCAATTCTGCTCGACCGCGTCTTTAGACCAAGGGTTGGTAGTAGATGAGTTACTTTCACGGGAGTCAGGACTAAGATTTGAGGCCTTTGTTAGTCAAGCAAAAAACACAAAAGAATGCTATCTATGAATATAACGTAAATGCCGCAGACCGAAGGCGTTGAGGCTGGGCGGGGGGATAGGGGCTAGCCCGTGAGTCGCGGAAATAGGCTCGGCAAGGAAGTTAGGCGAGGGATAACAGTGATGGTGTGCGAAGCTCGGGTCGATTTTGCCAGAACCGTCTCTGCTGGATTTACTTTGGGCCACGGCAGCAGGATGAGTCGCGAGAGTTAGTGAGCGGTTGTGAAGTCAGAATTCAAGGAGAGAGCTTCTGATCGACCTGGCGAATCCCATTCGCTTCGAAATGACTATTTCCGCGACTTACAAACTCTCCACGTTTCCTGACTAACTGGATGGCGCGGTCCCGGCCGTGATCGTACAGTCCGCGCTGCTCAAATAACCTGCGACGCTGCATACCGACGTCCGAGTTCACTCCGTTGCAGATTGACCTCGCGGCCAGCGTCAAATCCCCGAACGATGAAACCCGCCGCCTGACCTGTGGTGAGCAACGGTTCGCCACTCGAGGGGGCACATTCGCTTCAGCGGTGGATC
This sequence comes from Chthoniobacterales bacterium, assembly GCA_036502465.1. Classification (GTDB taxonomy): domain Bacteria; phylum Verrucomicrobiota; class Verrucomicrobiia; order Chthoniobacterales; family UBA10450; genus Palsa-1392. Next base: position 2,961 of record DASXYO010000036.1, on the reverse strand, counting down.
GCGGATGTGTCCGCGGCGTCGCCGATCGAAACTGTCATTTTACTGTCATGACGGAGCAATGTCCCATCGGTTATGACTTGCCGCGTTCTCCCGCGTCATCCGCATTCTCCCCGCGTGCGAGCGGCGTGCACGAGCCGCGAGGCTCGGCTCCCAGACTGAAAATTGACGTGGCCGCCATTTCCCAACCGGCGGTGGCATCATCCAACCGCAACTAACCTTATTTGAAGCTCAAACTGAACCACTAAACTAATGCTTATTTACCTTCCTTCACGTCACCGGACCATCGCCCTTTTCTGCAGCTTGCTTCTGGTCCTTGCCGCCGTTCACTCGACGCAGGCCGCGCAAAAACTCTTTGCCGCGACCGGCTTTGCCAGTTCGTCCGGCGAACTCTACATCCTTAATCCCGTGGATGGGTCTATCATTTCTGATGTCGGGCGGCTTAACGACGCCCAAGGTAAAAACTATTCTCTTACGGGGCTGCGCTACGACCCGAGCACCGGCCTGCTCTTCGGAATCACCGGGTCTTCGCCGACGGCGCCAAGTTCCCTGGTCATCGTCGATCAGAATACGGCGCTGGTGACCTATGTTGGCGGGCCTTTCAGTTCGCGCCTTTCGGATATCGCAATACAGCCCGGGACTTTCGAGATCTACGCGATCTCCGGTAGCTCGAAGTACTTCTACACCATCGATAAAACGACGGGGGAAGACACGAAAATCGGCAATACTTTGCTCCCGCCTAATCGCGGGGGTGGTTTTGCCTCCAATGCGGCCGGGATTCTATATGGGACCAACGACAGCCAGCTTTCCATTTACGACGACGTAACCGGTGAAGCGGCCGCGGTCGGAAACACCAATCTGGCTTTCTTCGTCGGAGCCCTCGCCTTCAGTCCTGACGGCCTGCTTTATGGCATCGAAGGCGGCGGAACCACAGGAATGCAGCTGGACAGCGACTCGGAGTCGGTCGACGAAAGCGATCCCGACACGATCAACGAGACCGAGACGAGCATTCGCCAACGCTGGCTCGTGATCATCGACTCTCTCACCGGGGCCGGGATTGAGCTCGGCGAGACTGTCGGTAACCTGAACGCTCTCGCCTTCGTTCCGTAGTCGTTTCGATCAACCGCAAGCGAAGAAGCTCGCGCAACAGGCGCTGGCGGAACTGCACTAGCGCGAGTGCGGTCCGCCGGCGCCTAACGAGCCGGAGGATGTGTCTGGCCCGCTTTGACGCATTCCTGGAGAAACGTCTTTTTGTCGGGAAATGCGTTCGATTTCAGGGAGCGCCGCGCGAAGCCCAGCACTGCCTGGTGCTGCTGGCAATTTGATTTGAACGACCAAGCCGCCATCGCCGGCATCACAAAATCCGCCGCGCGTTCACCGGGCTGGGGATTCTTTGCCTGGCGCAAGATTTTCGCCAGATACTTCTCGTCACCGGTTGCAAAAAAATCCGCCCACCACACATCGAGCTTGGCGACATCGACGGTCGAATCATCGCGCACATATTTTGCGGTTTGAGATTTCCCGCCCCGAAGCTCTTTTGCCATTTGCGAGATCCGTCCGCTGCCGTTGATCTCCCAATGATGTTTCTCCGCCGCGGCGGCAATCGCGACTGCGAGCAGTTTATCGACGTTGCTTGAGTTCTGGAGCGAGTCTGCCAACCGATCGGCCTCGGCCTGCAAGTGACGAAAGTTTTCTGTGGTTGGCGTGAGGTAGAAATACGTCATCTCGTCGCCGAGCTTCTGCACATCCGAGGCAAGCGGTGTGCTTGACGAATTTCTATCATGCACAGGCCGGGCCTCGCCTTCGTCGGGCTTTGCTTCCTCCAGTCGAATTCCGGTTGGCGGGCGAAAGAGAGCGGAATCGAACGCCAGGCCCGTCTGGTAGCTGAGATACCGGAAGCCATAAGAAAGCTTCCCATCCCTATAGACCTCCAGTTGATACGGAATATGCGTTTTCGATTTCGTGTAAAGTGCGACCCGATAGGGCGCCTTCTCGAACTTCGACCCGTCGCAGCGCACGCCATCGATTTCGCGCGTGGGCAACGGGGTTGTCTGACGCTCGGAAAAGAACGCCGCTTCTTTCCCGAACTCGAGCGCGGCAAGTTCCTTTCCAGCTTCCGATTCGAGAATGGCGTGGTGGACGATATAGGTCGGACCGGGATCGACGATGTGCCGGCCGCTGTGATCGAAAAGATTGATCATCCAGATGTTCGGTTCGTTCGCGATCAAGAGGGCATGGATGCGTTGCTCCGCGTCCGCCTCTTCTTCCGTGCGCGAATAGGAGGTGCCCGCGATGTAGAGAATCTTCGGTTTGGAGGCGAAAGAGCCGGGCTTAATTTCGGGACCGATTAATCGACTTACAATGCGCGTCATTGGTGGCTTGGCCGCGTCGACCTGGCTGAACGCAGTGAGCGAGAGCGCGAGGACTATCTGGAAGGAAGTTTTCATTTCGAATTTTCAGCGAGATTGCGCAGGCGCACTCTTATTGCCAAGGACAATCGCGGAATTTAAGCTCGAGCGGGAGAGTCGGGCCGTAAATTCCGCTCACAGTTGCGGGGATTCCTTGAGACGGCGCTCCCGAAGTTTATAGTGAAGGCACATGCCCGCCGATCAGTTCGTCCACCTTCATCTTCACACCGAATACTCGCTCCTCGATGGCGCGGTGCGGATGAAGGAGCTGATGAAAAAGGCGGCGGAAATGGGGATGCCGGCGGTCGCCATGACCGATCACGGCAATCTTCATGGCGCGATTGATTTCTACCAGGCAGCGACCGACGCCGGGCTGAAGCCGATCATCGGAGTGGAGGCTTACATGGCGCCTGGTGCGATCAAGGATCGGCCGAATTCGCAGCGAGATGCGGCTTATCATTTCACGCTGCTGGCGCGCGATGAGACCGGTTATCGGAATCTCGTTAGGCTGATGTCGACCGCGCATCTCGAGGGGATGCATTACAAGCCGCGGATC
>DASXYO010000035.1:0-31222 GCA_036502465.1 Chthoniobacterales bacterium | reverse complement strand
GAGCCGGGCCCGCTCCCCTTGCCCTAGCCGCCGGGGGATGTCATCTTCCGCCTCGTTCGCGCGCCGAAGTAGCTCAGTGGTAGAGCAGCTGATTCGTAATCAGCAGGTCGCGGGTTCAATCCCCGCCTTCGGCTCCACTTTCCCCTCGATCCATGGTTAGCTTTGCGGCCATGACGAAGGACGAGGGGCAGACCGGAGTGGGAACGGTGGAGCGGCGGCTGCGCGCCGGCCCGCAAATTCATCCGACGGTGCATGTCGCACCGAATGCCACGGTGGTCGGTCAGGTTTCGTTAGGCGAGGAGGCGAGCGTCTGGTACGGCGCGGTCTTGCGCGGCGACATTAACCGGATCGAGATCGGACCGCGGAGCAATCTCCAGGATGGCGCGATTGTGCATGTCTCGGATGAATTTCCGGCGGTCGTCGGCGAGTTGGTCACGATCGGGCACGCCGCCGTCGTTCATGCCTGCACGATCGGAAATGAAGTGCTCGTGGGAATGGGCGCAATCGTTCTCGATGGGGCGGAAATCGGCGCCCGCTCCATCGTCGGGGCGCAGGCGCTTGTTACCAGCGGGATGAAGGTTCCCCCGGGCTCGCTCGTCTTCGGCTCGCCCGCAAAAGTCATTAGGCAACTAAGCAGTGAGGAACAGGCCGGGATCAAGCGCTGGGCGCTAAAGTACGTCGAGGTGGCGCGCCACTATCGCTCAGTGCAACCGGAGAGCTAACTCTCTCGCGCGCAGCTCAAGCATTTCTGCGGTGTCGCCATGATCGGGGCGCGTCCCGCGCAAGGTTGTCACGCGATCGAAAAGCTGGCGCACCTCGGCGTCCTCCGCCGCCTGGCCGACGATCGCGAAGACGGGCTTGCCTAACGAGCGGGCAAGCTGCGCCACGCCGGCCGGACCTTTGCCGGTCAGAGTCTGGCGATCGAGTTTTCCTTCGCCGGTGATGACGAGATCGGCGCGTTCGATTCTGGCGCGCAGATCCGTTGCTTCCGCGACCACTTCGAAGCCGGAGCGAATCCGGGCCGTGCAAAATGTGAGGAGGCCGAAACCGAGTCCTCCGGCCGCGCCAGCGCCGGCCGTGTCGCGGTGATCGAAATGAAAGGTGCGCGCCACGACCTGGGCGAGGCGGACGAGCGATAGCTCGAGGAGTTCCAGTTGGTCGGGCGTCGCTCCTTTTTGCGGGCCGAAGGTCCGGGTCGCGCCCTGCGGGCCGAGGAGCGGGTTGTTCACGTCGCAGGCGGCCGTGATCGGCGGAAGCGAAAGATCGTTAGGCGATTCGATCCGCAGCAGATCGCGCAACTCGCTGACGGGTCCGTCCAGTTCGCGGCCATCGTGGGCGAAGAAGCGAAAACCGAGCGCGCGGGCGAGGCCGAAACCGCCGTCGTTCGTCGCGCTTCCGCCAAGGCCGATGATGATCTCGCGCGGCTGATGCGCGCCGGCCGCGAGAAGTATCTCGCCCACGCCAAAGGTCGAGGCGCGGAGCGGGTCGCGTTCGTTAGGCGCGAGCTGGGCCAGCCCGGCGGCCGCGCTCATTTCGCAAACGGCGAGCCCGGATTGCGGCAGCCAGGCGTAGCGGGCGGCGATCTCGCGCCCGAGCGCGTCGTGCGCGGGGCACTCCATCCATTGGCCCCCGGCGGCGCGGCAAATCGCCTCGGTTGTGCCTTCGCCGCCGTCGGCCAGGGCGACGATCTCGAGTTCGGCCGCCGGCCATCCGCTCTTCAGTCCGGCGGCGATCCGTCGTCCGACTTCCTCCGCGCCTAACGAGCCTTTAAACTTATCGGGCGCGATCAGGATGCGCATGCGGTCGACACCTTAATCCCGGTAGCGACCTCCTGGCGAGCCGTCCTTTTCCGAACGACTAGAATTTGACGCTGAAGCCGCCGTAATAATTCCGGCGATAGGCCGGGAGGACGCCTTCGTCGCGGATCTCGCGGTAAAAATCCTCGGCGAACAGGTTCTTGATTCCGGCGAAAAGGCCGAGCCGACCATTGAGGAATTTCACTTCAGCGGTCAGATCCCAGACCGTGTAGGCGGGGATGAAATGTGACTTTGTGTTGTTGGCGTCGGCGAAGGAGTCGTCGACCAGGTTGCCAATGAGGCCAACTTTGACGTCGGTCCCTTCGATAATTAATTCGGCGGTCTCGATCGGCGAACTGATCAGCGCGCTGGAGAGATCCGCCTCCGCTTCCGGCAAACGGATTCCGTTCGAGGTGACGCGAGCTGGTTGTCCGGCGGTCGAAGGGCGACGACCCTCGCGGGAGTCGTCTTTTACCTCCTCGTCAGCGGCGTCCTCCTCCGTCGCCAGCTCCGCGGTTGCGGCGGTCTGGGAAAATCCCGGTTGAGCGAAAAGGACGCCGCAGGCGAGGAATGCGGAGGTAAATAGAACGCGCGATTGAAATAACATCGCGAGGATGAGAGCGGAGAATGTGCGAAAAGACACATATTTCTGACAAAATGGCAATGTCCGGCCGGAATCGGCGCTCTCCCATCACCAGTTTCTGATGAAAACCTCCAATTCCATTTTCGGACGTCTGGGACACGAGGGCCGTCTCACCGCCGCCCTCGCCCTGCCGCTGGCGGCCGGTCAACTCAGCCAGATTTTCATCGCACTGGCCGACACGATCATGGTCGGGCGGCTCGGTGTTCTCCCGCTGGCCGCGGCCACCTTCGCTAACAACGTTCTGCATCTGCCCTTCATCTTTGGCCTCGGCTTTTCCATGGCGGTCTCGATCCGTGTTTCGCAGGCGCGCGGGGCGGGTGATCGCGAAGCAGCCCGGACCGCACTCCGGCATGGATTGTATCTCGCGCTCGCGCTCGGCGTGCTCACGCTCCTCGGCGTCTGGCTGCTCCAGCCGTTTCTCGGCATCTTTCACCAGGAGCCGGACATCGTGCGCGCGGTTCCGCGCTACTTTTTCCTGGTCGCCGCTTCGTTGATTCCGGCGCTGGGCGCCATGGCGGTGAAAAATCACGCCGACGCGATGAACAAACCGTGGACGCCCTTCTGGATCATGCTCGGGGCCGGGGGATTGAATGTCTTTTTTAACTGGATCTTCATTTACGGAAAACTGGGCGCGCCTCGGCTAGGTCTGGACGGTGCGGGTGTAGCGACACTTCTGGCGCGCGTCGCCATGCTGGCGGCGATGATCTGGTGGTGTGTGCGGTCGCCGGCCGTGCGCGAGTGGGTGCCGCTCCGTTGGTTTCGCGCGCCCGAATGGTCGGCTGTGCGCGATCTGATTCACGTCGGATTGCCGGCCAGCCTGCAACTGCTCGCGGAAGTGAGCGCGTTTGTCATGGCCACGCTCGTCATCGGCACGCTCGGTCCGGCTGCCCTCGCCTCGCACCAGGTGGCGATCACTTGCGCGGCCACAATCTTCATGGTGCCGCTCGGGCTTTCCATGGCCCTGACGGTGCGGATGGGCGAAGCCTGGGGCGCCGGTCAACGGCCGCGGTTGCGTTTGATCCTGCTCAGCGGCTGGGGTCTGGCCTTGGGTTTCACCGCCTTTAGCGCGCAGCTTTTTTTCTTTTTCAATCACGCAATCGCGAGCTGGTTTTTGACCGATCCGGCCGTCGTCGCGCTGGCGGCCCATCTGCTTCTCGTCTCCGCCGCCTTTCAGGTGAGTGACGCGCTCCAGGTCTCGGCCGGCGGCGCCCTGCGCGGCCTGGCCGATGTAAAGATCCCGGCCTGGTTTGCCTTCATCGCCTACTGGGGAATCTCGATTCCGCTCGGCTGGTTCCTGGCCTTTCCGCTCCGGCTCGGAGTCGCCGGCATGTGGTGGGGGCTGACCGCTGGCCTAACGATCACCGCAATCGCGCTCGGCCGGCGGATCTGGCGCAAGACGGCCGCTTGAACCGGGCGCCTTTCCGGCGAATGGAAGAGAAACGCCGATGAAATCCAAATCGATTCCGTATTTCGAGGTCTTCGCTTTCACCAACCAGATGTTTGCCGGCAACCCGGCCGGAGTCTGCCTGCTCGAGGAATTTTTGCCTAACGACAGGCTGCAGGCAATCGCGACCCAGAACGATCTGCCGGAAACCGCTTTCCTGGTCGAACGCGGCGATCACTTCGACCTGCGCTGGATGACCCCCGCGGTCGAGGTCGATCTCTGCGGCCACGCCACGCTCGCGGCAGCGCATGTTCTTTTTCAACACCGCGGCTATCCCCGGAAGGCCGTCCGTTTCCAAACGCAAAGCGGCGAACTGCTGGTAGAGCAAAGTGGCGGCCGTCTCGTGCTCGATTTCCCGTCGCGTCCGGCGGAGGAAGGCGGCGATCGCAGCGCCGTCGCGGCGTCGTTAGGCGCGGAGCCGGCGAAGGTCCTGAAGGATCGCGATTACTTCGCCATCTTTGCTTCGCAGGCGGAGGTCGCGGCGATCAAACCCGATCTCGCGGCTGTCGCCAAGCTCGACGCCCAGGGCGTGGTCGTGACTGCGCCGGGCGACGATTGCGATTTCGTCTCGCGTTACTTCGCGCCCGCCGCCGGCATCCCGGAAGATCCGGTCACCGGGTCGACCCATTGCACGCTGATTCCCTATTGGGCGCAGCAGCTCGGGAAACGGGAGCTTTTCGCGCGCCAGATTTCTGCCCGTGGCGGTGAATTATTCTGCGAAGATCGCGGCGAACGCGTCGGCATCGGCGGCGAAGCGGTCACCTACGTGGAAGGTACGATTCACCTCTGGCCTAACGAATCGCACTAGCGGGTGGCGTCGGCTCCGGTTTTCGCACGCACCTCGCGTGCTGGTTTCGGCGCCTCGCCGAAACAGGCTTTGGAAACGGTGCGACCGGCAGGAAAAGTTCGCAATGGCGGGCGCCATTGCCAGCACGCGAAGGCGCGTGCGCTCCCCGCCCTGCGCTTACCTCTCCCCGGCGAAATCTTCCATCGGCGGACAGGTACAGAAGAGATTGCGGTCGCCGTAAACACTGTCGATCCGCGCCACCGCCGGCCAGAATTTCTGCTGTCGTGTCCAATCCGCCGGATAAGCGGCTTGTTCGCGCGAATAAGGATGATCCCACTCGTTCGCCGTGACCTGCTCCGCGGTGTGGGGCGCGTTTTTGAGCAGGTTGTTTTTCCTGTCCGCGCCCTCTTTTCCGATCGCGTCGATCTCGCCGCGGATCGCGATCATGGCTTCGCAAAAACGATCGAGCTCGTGTTTCGGCTCGCTCTCGGTCGGCTCGATCATGACCGTCCCGGGCACAGGCCAGGAAACGGTCGGGGCGTGAAAGCCGTAATCCATTAAGCGCTTGGCCACGTCTTCCACTTCCACACCCGCGCTTTTGCAGGGGCGGAGATCGAGGATGCATTCGTGCGCGACGAGACCGTGTTTGCCTTTGAACAGAACCGGGAAATGCGGGTCGAGCCGTTTCGCGATGTAGTTCGCGTTCAGGATCGCGACCTCGGTCGCTTTCGTTAGGCCAGCGGCGCCCATCATCCGGATGTACATCCAGGAGATGGTGAGAATGCTGGCGCTGCCGTACGGGGCCGCGGAGACCGGCCCCGAGTTATCGGTTCCTGGTTGTTGGTTAATGGTTGGGATGCCGGGAAGAAACCTGGCCAGGTGCTTGGCCACACCGATCGGTCCGACGCCGGGGCCGCCGCCGCCGTGTGGAATGCAAAAAGTTTTGTGCAGATTGAGATGGCAAACATCGGCCCCGATGTCGCCCGGGCGGCAGAGGCCGACCTGCGCGTTCATGTTTGCGCCATCCATGTAAACCTGGCCGCCGTGTTTGTGCACGATGTCGCAGATCTCGCGGATGGTGGTTTCAAAAACGCCGTGGGTTGACGGATAGGTCACCATCAGCGCCGCTAAATCTTTGCTGTGCGCATCGGCCTTGCTCCGAAGATCCGCCAGATCGATGTCGCCATCTTCCAGGCAGCGGACCGGTACAACACGGAAGCCGGCCATGACTGCGCTGGCCGGATTGGTGCCGTGCGCGGAGGTGGGAATAAGGCAGACGTTGCGATGCGCTTCGCCGCGCGCCTCGTGGTAGGCGCGGATGGCGAGCAGGCCCGCGTATTCACCCTGCGACCCGGCGTTTGGCTGCAGCGAGACGGCCGCGAAACCGGTGATCTCAGCCAGCCAGCCTTCGAGCTGCTGGCACATCACGCGATAGCCTTCCGTTTGGTCGTTAGGCGCAAAAGGATGAAGCCGGGCGAACTCCGGCCACGAGATCGGGAACATCTCGGCGGTCGCGTTCAGCTTCATCGTGCAGGAGCCGAGCGGGATCATGGAGTGGCAAAGCGAAAGGTCGCGCGACTCGAGCCGGCGCAGGTAGCGCAGCATCTCGGTTTCGCTGTGATGGGTATTGAAAACCGGGTGGGTAAGAAAATCCGAAGTCCGGTTCTCGACCGTCGATTCGCGACAGGCGGCGACGGCGCCGGGCAGGATCGCGCGGTTCTCGCTGAAGACGCCAAGCAGGTTTTCGACGTCGTTAGGCGTAGTCGCTTCGTCGAGCGAAATCCCGATCCGGTGCGGCCCGAGATCGCGCAGGTTGCAGTTGCGTTGTGCCGCGCGGCGCATGAATTCGCCGCTGCTCCTTTTCCCGAGATCGATGTGGATCGTGTCGAAAAACTCGTCGTGCACCAGGGTGTAACCGAGCTGCTCGAGGCGATCCGCGAGGTGGCAGGCGAGTTCGTGGACGCGGCGCGCAATCTGGCGCAAGCCTTCCGGGCCATGATAGGCGGCATACATCGAGGCCATGACCGCGAGGAGGACCTGGGCGGTGCAGATATTACTCGTCGCCTTGTCGCGCCGGATGTGCTGCTCGCGCGTCTGGAGCGCGAGGCGATAGGCGGGTCGTCCGGCGGCGTCGTGCGACACGCCGACCAGGCGTCCCGGCATGTGGCGCTTGTATTGGTCGCGGGTCGCGAAATAAGCGGCATGCGGACCGCCGCAGCCTAACGGAACTCCGAACCGCTGCGTACTCCCGACGGCGACATCGGCGCCCATTTCACCCGGCGGCCTAACGAGGGTGAGGGCAAGAATATCGGCTGCCACGATGGCGAGCGCGCCGGCTTCGTGAGCGGAACGGATGAACGGCTCGTAATCGATGATCGCGCCGTCGGTCGTCGGATATTGCAGGAGAACGCCGAAGACCTGGTCGCTGAAAGCAAAGGTCACGTGATTACCGACCACGACCTCGATGCCTAACGGCTTGGCCCGGGTCTGCACGACCTCAATCGTTTGCGGGTGGCAACTTTCCGAGACAAAAAAGGTGCGGCGGCCGCCGACTACAGCGTGACAAAGCGCCATCGCCTCCGCCGCGGCGGTCGCTTCATCGAGAAGCGACGCGTTTGCGATGTCGAGCGCGGTCAGGTCGGTGATCATGGTCTGGAAATTGAGGAGCGCCTCGAGGCGGCCCTGCGCGATCTCGGCCTGGTAGGGCGTGTAGGCGGTATACCAGCCGGGATTTTCCAGGATGTTGCGCTGGATGACGGGCGGGACGACGCAATCGGAGTAGCCCGCGCCGATGAAGTTGCGTACGACCTTGTTTTGACCAGCGATCTGGCGCAGCTCGGCGAGCGCTTCCTGTTCTGATTTGCCAGCCGGGAGATCGATGGGATTCGTTAGGCGAATGTCCTTTGGCACGGTCGCGTCGATCAGTTCGTCGAGATTGCTGAAGCCAACCTCGGTCAGCATGGCGTCGATTTCCTTGTCGTCGGGACCGATATGGCGGCCAACGAAACGACTCAGCTGCTCGGCCTGGTCGCGCGCGGGTGCGATCGTTTTTTCCGCCTTGGGCGGGGCGTTTTTCTCCAGCACCTGACTCTCAACCGAATCCATTGCGAACCCTACGAGGGAACGTTTCTGATTCAAGGCGTGGGCAGGAGGGACGACCGCCGTGTCGTCCTCCGGCCAGAGACACGGACGGGACGGCGACGGTCCCTCCATCACTGGTGCATTGAGGTCCGAACGCCGCGTTCGTGCAGACGCGCCAGCACTTCCTCGAGATGCTTGCGATCGCGCGTCTCGATCGTGCAAAGGACGTTCACCGCGGAGACATCGGAGCTGGCAAAGGCGCGATCGTGCACGACCTGCTTGATGCTCGCGCCGACAGCCGCGATTTGCGCGGTGAGATCGGCCAAGCCGCCCGGCCGATCGCTGATGATCGCCTTGAACCGGGAGAGCCTTCCGTCGGCGACCAGGCCGCGCTCGATCACGCGGCTGAGGACGTTCGGGTCGATGTTTCCTCCGCAAAGGAGGAGAACGACTCGCTTGCCCGCCAGTTCGGGGAGTTGCCCGGAAAGACAGGCGGCCAGCGGGGTGGCGGCAGCGCCTTCGACGACACCTTTCTCCAACTCGACGATGCGCAGGATGGAAAGCGCGATTTGTTCCTCGTTCACGAGCACGGCCTTGTCGGTGTGCTCGCGCGCAATCGCGAAGGCATTACTGCCGACCTGCGCAATCGCGAGGCCGTCAGCGAGTGTCGGGCGCGTCTCGATCCGGACTGGTTTTCCCGCCTCGAGGGCGGCGGAGAAACTGGCCACGTGATCCGCTTCGACCGCGATCACTTTCACCTCGGGCCGGAGCGTTTTCACGGCCAGCGAGACGCCCGCGAGCAGACCGCCGCCTCCGACGGGCACAATAACCGCGTCAAGATTTGGAACCTGCGCCACGATTTCGAGTCCGGCCGTTCCCTGGCCGGCGATGATCGCGGGATCGTCGTAGCCGTCGATGTAGGCGAGGCCCTGTTCTCTCGCGATCTCATGCGCGCGCGCTTTTGCTTCCGCGAAATCTTTTCCTTCCAAAACAACGGTGGCGCCGAGTTTCTGGCAATTGTTGATTTTGATGAGCGGCGCAAACTTCGGCATCACGACGGTGGCCGGAATGCCTAACAATCGCCCCTGGTAGGCGAGTGCCTGGGCGTGGTTGCCGGCGGAAGCAGCGATGACGCCTTTCTTTTTTTGTTCATCGGGAAGCTGGACGAGCGCGTTGCGCGCGCCGCGTTCCTTGAAGCTTCCGGTGCGCTGGAGGTTGTCGAGTTTGCAGAAGATCTCCATCCCGGTCAGCTCGCTGAGCGGGATCGATCGCGTGCAGGGCGACTCATAGACGGCGCCTTTGATGCGCTCGGCCGCCGCTTCGATGTCCTGGAAAGTGGTCAAGGCCCGAGATTAACCTCAGGCCCGCGTTCGTTCTAACGATTTAAAGACGCCGGGTTCTCCGGCTAACCAGCGTCCAGCACGTCGCGCACTTTGTTCGCCAGATCGTCGGCATTAAACGGCTTCGCCAGGAAGCTCATGCCGGGTTCGCGCCGGTCGTTTGGATGGACCGATTCCTCAAGATAACCGGAGATGAAGATGACTTTCGTTTCCGGGCTGGCCTGGCGGAGCCAATTGGTGAAATCGCGGCCGCTCATCTCGGGCATCACCATGTCGGTGAGGAGGAGATCGACCTTCTTTGCGCCAGGCGCCGTGATGAGACGCTGCGCGTCTTCGCCATGCGCCGCTTCGAGGACCTGATAACCGAGAGTGCGCAGGACGCGGACGGCCAGATGCCGAACCCCGACTTCGTCCTCGAGAACGAGGATGGTTTCCGTGCCGGCGACGTTTTTGCGCGTCCCGGGTTTGCGGTAAGTCGGGGCGGGAGGCGCCGGATGCCGTGGCAGGATGATATGGAAAGTTGTTCCTTTTCCGGGAGCGCTTTCGGCGCAGATGTGACCGCCGCTTTGCCGGACAATCCCGTAGCTGGTGGCGAGGCCGAGGCCGCTCCGATCGGCTTCCCTGGTTGTGAAGAAGGGCTCGAATAGATGCGACATCACTTCCTCGGTCATTCCCGGGCCGTTATCGGTTACCTTGATAACGACATATTTGCCCGGGAGGAGACGCGCCCCCGGGAAGGGCTCGTCGCTGCTGGAGGTCATTTCGAGCGTCGAGGTCGTAATCGTTAGGCGGCCGCCCTGCGGCATGGCGTCGCGGGCGTTGACCGCGAGGTTCAGAATGATCTGGGTGAGTTGGCCGGCGTCGACTTTGACGTGCGCGCCCTTCTTTTCCTGCTGGAAGCGGCATTCAATCGAGATGTTGTCGCCGAGCAGACGGAGCAGGGTGCGCTCCAGATTATGAATATGATTGTTGATCTCGAAGATGGTCGGCTCGAGGGCCTGGCGACGGCTGAAGGCGAGAAGCTGGTTCGTTAGGGCGGTCGCCCGATCCGCCGACGCGCGGATTTCCTTGATCTGACTGGCGACCCGGCCTTTGACCGAAGTCTCGGACAGGAGCAGGTCGCTATAGCCCATGATCGTGGTCAGAAAATTATTGAAGTCGTGCGCCACTCCGCCGGCCAGTTGGCCAAAGGCTTCCATGCGCTGCGAGCGGCAGGCCTCGGCTTGCAATTGCTTGCGCGTGCTGACGTCCATCATCGGACCGGCCACCCGCACCGCAGCCCCATCCGCATCCCGGAGGATGAGGGAGCGTTCGAGGATGTGCAGGTATTCGCCGTCGGCGTGCCGGAACCGATATTCGCCCGACCAACGCTCGTCTGTGCCGGCCAAAGCCAGGCGCAGGCTTTCTTGGATTCGCGCGACATCGTCGGAATGAATTTGCCCAAACCAGAAACCGATCTCGCCGTGTTCGGCGGAAGGCTCATAACCGAGCAGGCTGTCGAGCCCGCGCGGCCAGATGAGCGTGCCGTTTTTTACATCCCAATCCCGAATCGCATCATTCGTAGCCTGGGCAACGACTTCAAAATAATCCGCGCTCGTTGCCGGATCGATTTCGAGAGGGGCGGCCCCTGTTTTTTTGGAATCGTTTTCATTTGGTTTCCTGGCCAGTTGTGAGTGTGGATTGAGGATTGCTGTTGCCATTACGGAGGGCGGCCGCAGCCGCACGCTTGAAAAAGCTAGATCTGTGCCCGCGCCTCGCTTCGATTTGATGGAAAATCCCTTGCCATTGGCAGCCATCGAAAATATGGCTGCGGTTAAGATGTCCACCGACTCGAATCGCCCGTTGCAGAACCAAAAAGCGCTCGTTACCGGCGGCAGTTCCGGGATTGGCGAAGGCTGCGCGCTCGCCCTCGGCGCGGCCGGTGCGTCAGTGGTGGTGAATTATCATTCCGACGCCGAGGAAGCGGAGCGCGTGGTAGCGGCGATCCAGGCTGCGGGGAGCGAGGCGTTCGCGATCAAGGCGGACGTGAGCAAAGAAGATGAAGTGCAGGCGATGTTCGCGGAAGCGATCAAGCGTTTCGGCACGTTCGACATCCTGGTTAATAACGCCGGGATGCAACAGGACGCGCCCTTTCACGAAATGACGCTCAAGCAGTGGGAGCTCGTGATCGGCGTGAACCTGACCGGTCAGTTTCTCTGCGCGCGCGAAGCGGTGCGCGAATTTCTGCGGCGCGGCGTGGTGCCGGAAGTGTCGCGCGCGGCCGGGAAAATCATCTGCATGAGTTCGGTGCACGAAGTCATTCCGTGGGCCGGTCATGTGAACTACGCGTCCTCGAAGGGCGGCATCATGCAGTTGATGAAAAGCATGGCGCAGGAATTGGCTCCGAAAAAAATCCGGGTTAACAGTATCGCGCCGGGCGCGATCAAGACGCCGATCAATCGCGCCGCCTGGGAAACACCCGCCGCGCTCGATAACTTGCTCAAGCTCATTCCCGACGGACGGATCGGCGAACCGGAGGATATCGCGCGCGCCGCCGTCTGGCTGGCCTCGGATCAATCGGATTACATCACTGGTGCGACCATTTTCGTCGATGGCGGGATGACGCTTTATCCCGGTTTCGCGGCTGGCGGGTAAGCACAATCCCGCTGACAACGGTTGCCGGGGTCGATGGCGCCGGTTACAACTTCGGGGAATGACCTTCACGGTGCGCGAGTTGGCGAAAATGTGCGGCGGGGAATTGCGCGGCGATTCCAGCCTAACGATCGCAGGCGCGGCCTCGCTCGCGGAAGCGACTCCGGGCGAAATCACTTTCTACGGCAACCCGGGTTACCTCGCCGCCTTTCGCAAGACGCGCGCCTCGGCTGCGTTCGTGCCGGAGGATTTCGAGGAGGAAATCGTGGGCGCGCAGATCCGGGTCGCGAACCCGAGCAAGGCGTTTGAGCAGGTCGTGCTCAGGTTCGCTCCTCAGCCGATTTCATTTCCGCCCGGAATTCACCCAAGCGCGGTGGTTGCGCCGGGAGCGTCGTTAGGCAAAGACGTTTTCATCGGCGCCTGCGTGGTCGTCGAGCCCGGGGTGCAGATCGGCGACGGGGTGCGGATCGGGGCCAACAGTTATGTCGGGCACGAGACGACGATCCGCGCCGGCACGTTGATTTATCCCAACGTCACGATCCGCGAACGCACCCGGATCGGGGAACGCGTCATCATTCACAGCGGCACCGTTGTCGGGTCGGACGGTTTCGGTTTCGAAATGGCGGCGGGCGGTCATAAGAAAGTCCCGCAAATCGGGATCGTGCAGATCGATAACGACGTCGAGATCGGCGCCAACACGACGATCGACCGGGCGCGCTTCGGCCGCACCTGGATCCAGGAAGGCGTGAAGATCGATAACCTGGTCCAGATCGCGCACAACGTGGTCATCGGAAAACATTCCATCATCGTCGCGCAGGTCGGGATCGCGGGCAGTGTGCGAATCGGTTCCGGCGTGGTGATCGGCGGACAGGCCGGGATCATCGGTCACATCGAAATCGATGACGGCACCATGATCGGGGCGCAAACCGGCGTCTCGAAAAGCCTGCATGGCGGCACCTGGTGGTCGACGCCGGCCGAGCCGCTCAAGGACTCGATGCAGCACCTCGCCTGGGTGCGGCGGCTGGGAAAACTTTTCGCGCGGGTGAAAGCGCTCGAAGACAAGAAGTAACCACAGGCGGGATGCCTGCGTTACGGCACGAGGAAGATCTTCCCGCTGTAGGGATCCTTCACCTTCTGCCCCGGGCTGTAACCGGTTACATCCACGTAGCCGCCGTTCTTATCGAACGGGCTGAAGACGTAACCTGGTTTGCCGGGGACGGGTTTGGCGTAGGGCAAATCGGAACCTCCCGTCGAAGAAGCAGTGCGCTGGGTTGAGGTCGTGGTGGGCGGCGCACTCTCGCGAGTGGTGACGCGCGGTGTCGCGGTCGGCCGTGCTTCCGGTTCAGGCGGCGCCTGCCGTTCTGTCTCGACGACGCGACGCTGGGTTTCCACCGGTGGCGGCTGCTGCTGCTGGGTGGCATACGGCTGTTGCACCGGGTATGGCTGGGAAGGCGGATACGACGTGTCGGAATAGGTCTCGGTCGTGGTGGTTGTGGTGGTTTGCTGCTGCGGTTCGTCCACTCCGAGTTGGCGCCGCACGTATTGATGCGGTGCATCGACGACCCGGAAAGTGGAGACGGCTGCATCGTGCATCGTCCCGCAGGAAGTGAGGGCGACGACCGCAAGGAGCGAAGCGAGAATGGTGAATTGTTTCATTGTGACTCCTTTATAATTCGCTCTGTCTGACGTGAGTGGGCGGGAAAAACTTCATTTCGCCGAGGGCGCCGGATAAACCGCCGGGCTTCGATTGCCGTCCTTGTCGATCGCCGCGACGCCAAAAAGATAATTGTCCTTCGAGACCTTTGGCACGGTGAAACGCGTTTCGTTCCCGGCGAAAACGGAATGTTGCCAGAGCGGTGCAGTCGTATCCCGCCAGAGCACTTCATAGCCGGCCAGATCGGGCTCCTTGTTCGCCTGCCAATGCAGGGTGGTGTCGTTAGTCAGTTCCTTCGTTTCCATCTCGACTACGGTGGGCGCGGCCGGCCCGAGGGCGAGCGCGCCTAACGACGCCGCGTTAATCCGCGCGACCTGCGCGACATATTCGAAATCGACGAACTCCAGCAGGTCGCCGAACTGGACGCCGTTTTCCTTCCGCACGTCCTGGTGTTGATGCCGGTAGTCTTCGTTAGGCTCGGTCATCCGCACCGCGGGATAGCCGGCTTCGAGGAAAGGCGAATGGTCCCCGCCGCGCAGGTAACGATCCTTGCGATAGACGATGTCGACCGTCATGCCATGGACGTAACGTTCGCCGATTGTCTTGATGAAACGCGCCAGCTCGCGGGCCGGGCTGTCATTCTCGCCGCCGGTCTTGATCCGCCGCAGGATGTCATCGCTCATTTCCCGCAAGGGCGGGATGCCCTCGGCGAAAAGGCGCACGCGGGTGCTGGCAAAGCTGCCGCCCTCCGCGTGCGAACTGCCGATGATGTCGTTCGTGATCATGCCGGCGATGTTCCACTTCTTTTCCTTCGCCATCCGCGCCCAATGCGTGGAACCGAAAAGCCCCTGTTCTTCGCCCGCGACCGCCATGAAGACGATCGTGGCGTCCCACTTTTTCTGCGACATGACGCGCGCCATCTCGAGCACAGCGGCGACTCCGGAGGCGTCGTCGTCCGCGCCGGGCGCATCGGCGTCGGCGTTCATCACATCGCTTACGCGGGAGTCGTAATGGCCGCTCACCACATAGATGCGATCGCGCGCTTCCGGTTGTTCGCCGGGCAAGGTCGCGACCACGTTCACGACCTGCACCAAATCGGGATTTCGCTCGTCGGGCGGCTGGGTGAACTCATCCATCGTCACCTGGAGGCGGCCACCCGAATCCTTGCTGTAGCGCTCAAACTCCGATTGGATCCAGCGCCGCGCGGCGCCGATTCCACGCGTCTCGCTTTTCGTATCGGACAGGGTGTGACGCGTGCCGAAGCCGACCAGGTTACGAATGTCCGTCTCGATATTCTTGGCCGAGATCTCCTTCACCATTTCGCTAATCTGCGGATTCGGTTTCGGGTCCGGCGCTTGAATGGCAAAAAGTGCCGGGACACAGGCGAGCGAGAGGAAAAAGGCAATCCGGCCGATCATCGGAAACGATAACCGCGGATCAACCGAGCGTCTAACGGGGCGGCCGGTTAGCGTTGTTGCGTCACCCACTGCGTCGCGTAGCGGACCACTTCGCGCGCGCTCGGCACGCCGAGTTTTTCCTTTATGTTGGCGCGGTGGGCCTCCACGGTTTTTTTGCTCAGGTGCAGGTCGCCCGCGATCTCGTGCATATCGTGGCCTTCGCCGATCAACTGAAAAACCTCCAGCTCGCGATCGGTCAGCCGATCGACCGCGGAACGCGCTTCCCCGCCGCCGTTGATGTGATCAAAGAGCATCCGCTTGGTCATGCTCGGGCTGATGTAAATCTCGCCGTCGATCACGCTGCGGACGGCTTGGAGAATGGAATCGAGCGCCTCCCGTTTCATGACGTAACCGCGTGCACCCGCCCGTAGAGCGCGTTCCGCGTAAAGCGCCTCGTCATGCATCGAGACGACCAGCACCGGCAGGTCCGGTCGCTCGGACTTGATCGATTTAGTGAGCTCGATCCCGTTCGCGCCACCGCGCAGACCGATATCGACGACCGCGAGATCGAAACGCTTGGAGCGAATCGCATTCAGGGCTCCTCCACTACTGTCGACCTCGACCTCGACCTCCAGATCGTTCTGCGAATCGAGCAGCTCAGTCATCCCTTTGCGAAAGAGCGGATGATCGTCTACCAGGAGAATGGCGCGCTTTTTCACCTTCGCGGCGGCCGAAGTGTTTTTGAGAGCTTTCATGAAACTGGACTCACTGAATTCACCCAAGCGTTGCCGCTCAAGTATCCGAAACTCCATAACCAATCGCAGACCGGCTCTTCTTGGATTGCAAATTCGTATTTGAGCCGACCGGAAGATAGGGTTTTCTCTGCCGCAGGCTAAGAACTTCTGCTTCGGCCTTCTTTGAAATGGGCTCCTCATCGAGGCGAATCGCTCCCGCAGAAAAAAGAGAGGCATCGGCCTGTGCGGGCCGCTGCGTTCTAATTAAGTGCGGGCAAAAAAGGTAACTGGCGAGAAGCCGGGCGGGCGAGCGCAAGAGGAGCGACCAGCCTCTTCCGCGGGAGGTGGGAAAGGCGAGCACTTCTATCGCTGCCCAGCCTGCGGCGCGATGGTCGACGGCCGCGACCGCGAGGCGATGGCGAGGCACCATCGCCATGTTCTCTTTCCGCGGCCCAGCGATCGGGCCCGAGCAAGACCGACCGCCAGGTGACAACGCGCAGTCGGTCAGGCTTGCGACACGCCGGCGGACGTCGACTCGGCCAGCAGAGAGCGCAACTGATGAAAGTCGAAAGGCTTGGTCAGATACTCATCGAAGCCAGCCCGCAACCCCAACTCCTTCTCGCCGCTCTGCTCGTGCGCCGTTAGGGCGACCGTTTTCTTCCAGGGTTGGCGCTTTTTTGCCTCCACCACGAGATCGAGTCCATTGCCGTCGGGCAGCCCAATATCGCTCACCAGCACGTCGAAGCGCAGGTTGTCGAGCAGGCGAAGCGCTTCCTGCATGCTGCCCGCGCTGGCCACTTCGTGGCCGCAATGAATCAGCAGATTGGACAGAACGACGCGACTGTCTTCGTGGTCCTCGACCAATAGGATGTTCACACCGGTTGATTCGGAATAATTACTACGATTGCGTGTCCCGTTCTTCGCTGGCGCGCGAAAGCCGGCCGAAAACCGAATCGGGAGAGGTATTTAAAATTATGGGTACAATTCTCATCATCATCCTGATCCTTCTCTTGATCGGCGCCTTCCCTGCCTGGCCATACAGCTCCAGCTGGGGATACTTCCCGACCGGCGGAATAGGACTCGTCCTTTTGATCGTCCTGATTCTCGTCCTGACCGGGCGGTTCTAGTTTTTGCCAATCCTCGCCGGGGCCCGGGCCTGGGCTTTAGTCTCTTGCTGCGTCCATTCGGTGAGAGGGCGCCGGCATCGGCCCTCGGTTTTTTTCTGTCTCGCCGATCAGTGAATCGCCCCCAGCCGGAGCCCCGATGCAAACCGTTTTCTCATTTGCAGAGAGAAAACCGAACACCAATTAGAAAGGTCACAAACATGCCAAGAGGGGATAAGTCCAGTTACACCGACAAACAGAAACGGAAAGCCGAACACATCGAGGACGGCTACGAAAAGCGCGGCGTCTCGAAAAAGGAAGCCGAGAGCCGGGCTTGGGCGACGGTGAACAAGGAAGACAAGGGCGGGAAAAAGAGCGGCTCGGGCCGGGGGAAGAAATCGAGCAAAGCCAGCTCGCGTAAGGGCGGCCGCAAAGGCGGCAAGGCGAGCAAGGGCAAAAAGAAAAGCTAATGCTTACCGCCCCGCGGAAATTGGATAGGCGTAAACAGGCGCAGCCGTCTTTAGGGAATAGATTCATCAGCGCAAGCGCCTGCTGATTCTCCTCTTGGTGTGGGAAGCGACGCAATCGGCGGGATTGATCGATTCATGGGAAAGATCTGGTTAGAAGGGAAAGGCCAATGGGAAAAGCTGCCAAGAAACCTGATTCATCGAAGAAGAAATGGTCCGGCAAAGTGACCAAAGAGAGCGATGCCCTCGATCTGGAAGATCATATCTTTGAGTCAACCGATCCTCATCAAATTGCGTTGTCGTTACGGCGCTCAGCGTGCGCGAGCAAGCGCCGGAAAGGCACGCCCTACCAATCGGCGATGTCGATGCTGAATTTCTATATTAATCGCGCAGGCAAGAACCTCCCCCAGAAACAAAAGCGCGTTTTGGAAAGTGCAAAGGAAGAGCTACGCGACGTTTTCGATCGCGAGTAGCCGCCGCAACAAGTCATGCAGTAGCTCTCCATAGCTTCATTACATCCAAGCCGTTACTCAAGGCCGTTTCACCGATACAATTTAACCTAAAGGAGAATAAGATATGAGAGCACTTGTCTGGCACGGTAAGAGCGACATTCGTTGCGACACGGTTCCCGATCCGACGATTGAGAACGAGGGTGATATGATCGTGAAGATCACGACGACCGCGATTTGCGGTTCGGATTTGCACCTTTACGACGGTTACATGCCGATGATGGAAGAGGGCGACATCCTTGGCCACGAACCGATGGGGATTGTCGCGGAAGTGGGTCAGGGCGTGAAGAAGTTCAAGGTAGGCGATCGAGTCGTGGTGCCTTTCACGATCGCCTGCGGGAGCTGTTTCTTTTGCCAGAAGGAGCTTTACTCCTGCTGCGACACAACAAACCGCGACCGCGAGAACGCCGAGAAGGCAATGGGGCATGCGCCGGCGGGACTCTTTGGCTATTCCCATTTGACCGGGCACTATCCTGGCGGCCAGGCGGAATATCTCCGCGTCCCCTACGCCGACGTGAGCCCACAGAAAATCGAGAATGACTCACTAACAGACGAACAGGTCTTATTTCTTTCGGACATCTTCCCGACGGGCTACATGGCCGCGGAAAACGCCGAGATCGAAGCGGGTGACACGGTGGCGGTGTGGGGTTGCGGGCCGGTCGGTCAGTTTGCCATCCAGAGTGCATGGATGCTCGGAGCCGGGCGCGTGATCGCGATCGATCGCGTACCGGAGCGCCTCGCCATGGCGACGAAACATGGGAAAGCCGAGGTGATCAATTTCGAAAAGATCGAAGGCGGCGTTTACGACAAGCTACAAGAGATGACCGGCGGCCGCGGACCGGATCGCTGCATCGATGCAGTCGGCGCGGAAGCGCACGGCGCCGGTGCCTTCGATGCAGTGATGGATAAGGCGAAAGCCGCCGTCATGCTCGCGACCGATCGGGCGCATGTTTTGCGCGAGGCTATCATGTGTTGCCGCAAAGGCGGGACCGTCTCGATCCCCGGCGTCTATGTTGGGATGGTGGATAAGGTGCCGATGGGCGCAGCCATGAACAAAGGCCTGACTTTGAAGATGGGCCAGACCCATATGAAGCGTTACACCCGGCCGTTGCTTGATAAAATCAACGCCGGGGAGATCGATCCATCGTTCGTCATCACGCATAACCGTCCGCTCGAGGAAGGTCCGGAGCTTTACAAGACCTTCCGCGATAAGGACGACGGCTGCATCAAGGTCGTCCTCAAGCCCTAACCGTAACGTCGCTCGAAAGAATCGGGAAGCCCCCGCCTAGCCGGAAGACCTATTGCAAGATAGGTCTGCCGGCGGGCGGATGCGGTGCTTTCCGCGCGCGAATTGATGTTGCATGCCGCCTAAAATGAAAACCCTTTCCCACGACATCGAACAGCTCGCCTGCTCGTACTTGGAAACCCTTCGCAAATCGGGACGCACTTATCTTTCTCCATCACTACCTCCGGCTAACCCGGCGGATTATCCGGAAGCCGTCTGGCAGGAGATGACTCGGGCGCAACAATGAAACATCCGCCGGTCGAGGCAGCGTTTCTTCCCCAAGGCCTCACTCGTTAGTCGCTCCGGTTTCGTTATCGGCGCTCCCGACTGGCTTTGATTCCGCTGAGTTCTCCTGGCGGAGGAAGACACTGAGGACGAGGAACACTCCGATGATGACAAATTCCGCCTGCCAGGTTTGCACGGTTCTAAACCAAAAATCCGCCGTGCAAAAATAGGACACGACAGATACCGGGGGGTGGCCGCTCCACTTCTGGGTTTCGTTGTAAAGCCACGACCCGCAGATCAAATGGGCAAGGAAGGAAAAGGCGAATAAGACAAGAAACGCGAGCAGGAGCGAGTTGCGGTAGAGCCAGGACGAGGGTTTTTCGAAAGCACGCGGGTGTCTCTTTTTTTTCCGCGCGGAACCCGTTGTCTTCCGTGAATGCGAAGCTCCCTTTTGCCGGAGGAACGCCGCGAAAAAAATGAGGCAGGCAAGCTGTAGGATTGCCGCCTGCCAATTGCAGAATATACCCTCCAGAAAATCTCCAGTCTTAAGGTAGGCCGAGTAGCGGACTGCTGGAAGACCATGCGCTGCCAGCTGATCGTCATACGCGAACCAGCCGGTAAATGTTTGTCCCACCAGCGCCGCCGCGAAGAGGGCAAAGAACGCTAGCGAGAGACCGTTTTTGGCAAGCCATTTGATTGCTTTCTTCATCTCCAATGCGCTTAAAATTTCATCTAGACAATCGTATCGCTCGGACCCGTTGGACGGTCAGAAAAAGCCACTTTGAAATAGCGGCGCAGCCCGAAAAGCTCGGGACATCTGGCGAGCCAGCGGGATGCGATTTTCTGAGTATGCCAGCAAAGAAAAGAACATCGAAGACAAGCAAGCGAACCGTGATTGAGCCCCACGCCGGCGATCGGCGTTATGTGCGGCGCAACAAGCAGGGCGAATTTAAGAAAGAGGTCGACATCGGCCGTTCGCTCTCAGCCGACAAGCGGCAGAAGGCGAAGACCAAAGTCGCCAAAGGCCAGGGCGACCGCGGCGATGTCGTGCATTGAACGATCGGCAGGGACTCGGCAAGTATGATTGAGATCGAAGACACCGTCGAGGTCACTGACCGCAATTCCGTGGAAGCGAAGATGCTTGTGCTGGCCCTTGAGCGGAAGTTAAAGTCCTACTGCCTCGAGCAAGGCTTGCAGAAGCCGGTCGTGAGAGTCAGTTGGAAACGCATCGGCACGCGTAGCAACCCGCGTTACCGGGCCGCGGTTTTCGCCGGGGTGGACCGGAGTTAGAGCAACAACTTCAGCCCTTCGAAGGCCGCTACCCTTCTCTCATTGAGGCCTGCGGCCCACCCGCCAGGACATACCCGCCTCCTTGCGGGCATCCAACGTGGTCCGGGCACGCGTTCTTTTTGTTAACATCATGAATACCGAAACCAAAACTGGCGCAGAGGGCGAAGGGAACAAGGAAGGCAGCCCAAAACCCACCGAATCAACCGGCAGCACCGCAGACCGCGGTATGATAAGCAAAGGCACGCAGAGCGTACCCAAGGCTGACCCCGAGAACGAAAAGGGCGGCGGCACCAGCGCCAGCGGGTCCGAGATAAAGCGCGACGTGCAGCGCTAACCAAAACTTAACGTCATCGTGCCGCCGTCGGCTGCGCTTATCGGCGTGGGCCTGAGGAGGGAGACATGGGCGTCAGGGAAAAGAATGGGTGGGTTTAATCCAAGGTAAGAGCCCATCCGAAAGGAGATTGGCCGGGTCCCGATACACTGCCATAGCGCCCGAGGCACGCAGGATGGGAGCGGGTGTGCCGCCGCACGTCACCCCGATGGCAGACATTCCAGCCTTGGTCGCGGCCTGCATGTCGAAACGCGTGTCGCCGATGAGTAACGCTTCGCTCGCCGGCACACCCTCCAGTTTTCCGAGGGCGGCCAGCAATATATCAGGCGCCGGCTTCGATTCGTCCGCGTCGTCTGCCGTCGTCTTTCCAGAGATCAACTCGCCGATCTCGAGAAGTGCGACATAATGTTTCGCCTCCGATTCCTTGCCCGAGGTCGCCAGCACAATTTCACTGCCCGCTCGGCGAATTTCCTCGAAAAGCGGCCGCACTTGCGGGAACGGGCGCACGCGGGGCAGATACTCTTTCCGGAATAGCTCGGAGCGGTATTTGTCCAGCTCTTTGCCGAAACGCTCGATCTCCTCCGGGGAGAGAAACTCCGGGAGATATTTATCCGAGCCTTTGCCGATCTGGGCTTGCAATTGCGCGCGGGAAAACTGTTTTCCGAAATGCCGAAAAGCGGCATCCCAGGAATCTACATGCAGTTCGTTGGAATCAACCAGGGTTCCATCGAGATCAAAGAGGAAAGCTTTCATGCACCGCGAAGAATTCGCGTCAGCCTACAGTGTCGGCCGCTCCATGCCTTTGCTGCTAAAATTCCGAAGAAAGAAACCCAGCCTCAGGATTTCGGCGCGTAGAATTCGACAAAGCCGCACTCCACGCAGCGACAAGCGAGCAACTGCCAGTGCTCTTTGCCCCGAATCTGCGTCCCGAAGAAGAGAGAGTGGTCGGGCGACCCGGCGACCCAATCATCCGGCTTGGCGTAGTCTAAACTACGACTAGCCACGAAGCCGCGTTCCATTTGTCCGACACACTTCGGGCAGGTTGGTATGTCCATCCAGCGATGTCCGACAGCCTTCGGGCAAAATCAAATCGGCTTCCACGGCGACCCAATTAGGCCTGAGGCCGTCGTCCAGATGTCGATTCGAGACTTATCAATCCGCTGCTGTTCCCACACACGATTCAGGAGTACGGAAACGTTCGCCCACCGCAGGCGGCTTTCCCGCACACACCATGAAATTCGATCTCCTACGCAAAAATACTCTTGCCCTTAGTCTCATCGCCGTCCTTTGCCTTTCTGGCGCCGTAAAGCTTCGCGGCGCTCAGGACGGGGCCGCCCATGAGAACAGCCTACCGCAAGATCAGATCGAAAAGATTATCGAAGCGAAAGGCGAAGTGGAAGACGGAGTCCTCGACATCGGATTGCCGCGCAAGGATATCGGCGAGGTGCAGGGGCCCGATGGAGTGACCCTGACGCCGGACTTCGGGGTGAGCGGCGAGCTGCTCTTTCAGTCCACGCCCGATGGCCAAGCCTTTCTCAATGGCGACATTCCTTTGCGCGAAGAAGAAGTGAACCCGTTCATCGAGGCGCTCCTGACGCACGGAATCATCTTTCAAGCCTTTCACCAGCACATGCCGACCACGCCACAGGTCTGGTTCGTCCATTTCCGCGGGACCGGCGCTCCCGTTGAACTCGCCACTTCGATCAAGGCCGCCCTGAAGAAGACCGGTCTCGCCTTTCCGCTCAAGGCGCCACCCCAGAATCCGAAGTCACCGCTCGATTCCGAACGGCTCGCGAAAATTCTGCATGGCGAAGCCTCAATCGGCGAGAACGGCGTCGTCACCATTTGGATCAAGCGCAAAGACAAAGTCACGGTCGACGGAGTGGAAGCGAACCCGCGCGCCAATATTTCCACCAACGTCGAGTTCAAGCCCATCGGTCAGGGCCCGCGCGCAGCCGTCATCCCCGATTTTTCCATGAAGGCCGAACAGGTCACCCCCGTGATTACGCTCATGCGCACGAAGTTGGGTTGGTATCAGGGCTGCCTCTATAACCAGGAGATCAGTGAAACTCCGCAGCTCTTCTTCGATCACATGGTGAAGACCGGCGACGCCTATGAGCTGGCGAAAGAGATCCGCCAAGGCCTCGACCTCACCGAGTCTCAGTAGTGCCGGGGGCGGACGCGCCGGCGCGGGCGCAGAATCGTATTCGTCCTTTTGCGCCGATGCCAATGTCCGCGCGAATCGCGCCATATGCCTTGTCCGCACTTCTCTCTCCACTGTGGCGAACGAAGATAGTGATATGAAGAATAAATCGTGGTTCGACTTTTTCGCCAAGTCCGGCGCGCGCTACACCGGGCGGCCCATCACCTTCATCTCGGCCGTCGGGATCATCGTCCTCTGGGCGGTCACCGGCCCGATCTTTCATTTCAGCGATACCTGGCAGCTGATCATCAATACCGGCACCACCATCATCACCTTCCTCATGGTCTTCCTCATCCAGAACACCCAAAACCGCGACAGCGCGGCCATTCAGATCAAGCTCGATGAACTTCTGCGGGCGACCAAGGGCGCGCATACGGTCCTGCTCGATCTGGAGGAACTCGATGAAAAACATCTCATCGAGCTCAAGCAATGTTACGGGGCGATCGCGAAGAAATCGCGCGCCGCGCTCAAAAAGGGCAAAGACGACACCGGCAACCCCTTCGTTCATCTCGAGGCGGCTTGAGACTGCTGATTTTCGACAAGGCCCGCCGGCCAGCGGGAAACGATATTTTTAGAAAAGAAGGACTTATGGAAAAAGAGACAGCAGAAAGAACCAGCGACAGATCCACAGGGAGCAACGCCGAGATTGGGGCGATCACAAAGGGCTCCTCCGGGCCCGGTCACGCCACTCGCGCCCACCAGACGACCAGCACCGGCTCACCGGCGACGCCTGTCTCCCGCGAGTTCTGGGTGAGATTAAGTGAAATGCACGATGCCGAAGAGCAGCTTGCCAAAGCACTCTTCATCATGGAAAACGCCGCGAAATCGCCCGACCTTAAAACCCTCCTCGGCGTCCACCTGAAAGAGACCGAGGCCCACGCCAGGAGCCTGGAAGAATTGGCCGCGACCAACCGGGAAGAGCTCTGCGATAAGGAATGTCGGCCCGTCCGCGACATGATTTCCGAAGCCGAGGAGGCACTCGCGAAGAGCCTGGTGAATTCCACCGATCGCGACGGGATCATCATCGACGCCGGCCGGAAGGCCGAGCAATTCGAGATTTCCGAGTACGCCCGGCTTTGCGCGATCGCTGAAGGAAACAACTGGACTCACGAGAACGCGGTTCTGACCTCGATCCTGCACCAGGAGAAGTTGGCGGAAGAATTACTTGCCGGTCTCGCAGAAGGAAAAGAGTCACTCCACGAGCTGATCGAGAAGGTGACCCTCGCCCACGCGAAAAGCGGCGCCTAGGCTGCAATCGGAGTTCGAGTCAGCCGGCCCAGCGCGATGCCCCTGCCCCGCAAAAGCAGTTTGCACGGGAGCGCCCCCGAAACGAGCGAAGTCGCTCTCTTGCTAATCGACGTGATCAACCCGCTGGATTTCCCCGAGGCCGGGCAGCTGAAACGCTACCTCCCTGCGATGACACGCAATATTAGCCGCTTGAGAGCCCGCGCCCATCGGGCAGGCGTGCCGGTCATCTACATAAACGACAACTTTGGGCGCTGGCGCTCCGATTTTCGTGCGCAGATAGATCACTGCCTCTCGCGAGAATCTCGCGGCTCCGAGATGGTCCGGGCGTTGCAGCCCGGGGAGAAAGATTATTTTGTTCTCAAACCAAAGAATTCCGGCTTCTTCGCGACGACGTTGGAGACTCTCCTCCGTCATTTGGGAGTGCGACGCCTTATTCTCACTGGCATCGCGGGCAATTCCTGTGTCCTCTTCACCGCGAACGACGCGCACATGCGCGATTACGAGCTCGTCGCGCCGGTGGACTGCATCGCCTCGAATACCGAGAAGGGAAATCGGCAGGCGCTCCAGCTTATGAAGGAGTTCCTTCAAGCCGACACTCGCCCTTCCTCGAAAATCAGGTTCCCGAGAAAGAAGTGGCCCGCGACAAAATGATCGACCGGGACAGTAACCGTATCGAGAAAGTGACCCTCGCCCACGCGAAGGCCTGCCTGGAACACGAGTCTTCGGCAGGCGCAAACAATCAAAAACCAGCGGCCAACATCAGGCACCGGTTCGTAATAGAAGACATGAGCTACATCAAACGAATGTTCGAGACACACCCGGTGCGCGCGTCATCGGACCACGGGAAGTCAATTGAGTGCATTACTGCCGCCTATGCCTGCGCCGAAGCCTGCAATGCCTGCGCCGATGCCTGCCTCGGCGAAAAGAACCTCGCGGAAATGGTGCAGTGCATTCGCGATTGTAATGATTGCGCCGATGTTTGTCTGGCGACGGCGCGCATCGTTTCGAGAATAACCCTCACGGATTTTCACGTCGCCGGCGCTCAGCTTCGCGCCTGCCTCGAAGTTTGTGAACGCTGCGGTGAGGTCTGTGAGAAACATGGCAAGCGAATGGCGCATTGCCGCATTTGTGCGGAGGCTTGCCAATCGTGCGCGCGAGCCTGCGTCGAGCTGCTCGGCGAGAGGTAGGTTGCAACCGCGATTATCGGCGCCCGAGTCTAACTCGCTTTCTTGCCTTTGATGAAGCTGATGTCGCCGCTTGGTTCCAAGCGAGCGACGCCGATCTCGCCTTTGTCTTCGGTCTTCAAACTAAGTCGCATATCTTCCTCGAGGTCATCTGCGGTGATTAGTTGGGCATGCATGGCTTTGGGATCCGGCCGCCCATTGCGCACCAGAACGACAGGCCTGCCCTTGAGGAGCCCGCCCACGGCCGGCCACAGGCAAACGATGTAGGCCAGGCCGCGGTGCAGAAGAATGATGATCAAGGCGCCGCCAAGTGTCGGCAAAAAAGGAGCGCTCCCGTTGATCGCTCGTGCCAGGACGGAGGCAATAATTACAATCAGGACAAGGTCGAAAGCCGACTTTTGGGCCAGCGACCGGCGATCGCCCAGTCGCACCATGAATAAGCTGGCAAAAAATACGATGACTCCACGACAGGAGATCTGCAGAAGGGTCAAGTCCTTTGGCTCACTGGCCAGACCGAGAGTCGCATAAACAAGGTTCCAAAGGGTCTGCATTTTTTTTGCCAATTACTTCGAATCTTAAGACGAGATCGCAACCGAATGCGAAACAGGTCGCCTCCCGCATCCGCGCTGATCTTGGACCGCGTTACATCTTCTTCTTGCGAGCTCGGGCCGCTCGCCGGGGGCGAGGAGAGCGCGCCTTCCCGGCCGCGATCTGGGGAGGCTTCGCCAACGCATAAGCCAGCTCTTTTTCGTCAGTTAAATCCAGCCGGAGTGGAGTGATGGAAACAAAGTGCCGGGCAAAAGCCCAGCGATCGGTTCCTTCTTCTTCTCCCCGCAACGGTTTCACCGTGAACCAATAAATCGAGCGCTTAAACGGATCCTTCCCAGAGACAATTTCGCCGTCGTACTGTTTGACTGCCTGCCGCGTCCAGCGAATGCCCTTCGGCTTCTCGGGCAGATTCACATTTACCAGGCACATGCTTTTCTCTTCCAGGAGTTGTTTCAGCACTTGCTCGACGAAGGGTTCGAGCGACGCGAAATCCGGTTCCTTTTCCTGCAAGGTCACCGCGGTGCTAAAAGCGATGCCGCGCAAACCGAACAAGGCGGCTTGTTTCGCGGCCGCCAGCGTGCCCGAATGCCAGCAGGCGCTGCCAAGGTTCGGGCCGAGGTTAATCCCCGAGAGCACGAGATCGACGCCCGACCATTGAGAAACGCCCAAGGCCACGCAATCCGCAGGCGTTCCATTCACGCGATAAGCTTCAAAGCCGCCGGGCAGGGAAGTGCGCCGGTAACGAAGGGGACGCGAAGAAGTGATCGCCGCGCCCATCGACGATTGCTCGACATCGGGCGCGACGATGCGCACCTCGCCGAAACGGGACGCCACTTTGGCGAGCGCCGCGATGCCAGGGCTGTAAATACCGTCGTCGTTGCAGACAAGAATGCGTCGTTTCATCCCCTCATAAAACGTCTCTGCCTCCGGTTTCGGCCCGGGTCCGTGGGGAAATAAGCGCACTTGCAGGGCGACATCCGAGGTAAGGGCGTGCGCATTCTTCTCGTCCATAATCCCAAGGCGGGCCACGAGGGACATGAGGCCGACACGCTCATCTCTGCCCTGGAGAAAGCCGGGCATAAGCCGCGCTACCAATCGTCAAAAAAGAAGGGGATCGGAAAAGCGTTGAAAAAGAAGACCGACCTCGTGCTGGTGGCGGGCGGAGACGGCACGGCAGGGAAAATCGCGCGCCGCCTCGTCGGGAGCAAAATTCCCTTGAGCGTGTTGCCACTAGGGACCGCCAACAACCTCGCGCGAACGCTGGGGTTTGATGGATCGGTCAAGTCCTTGATCGCACAACTGGAGGATGGAAAATCCTGCAAGTTCGATGTCGGCTTCGCGCGCGGCCCCTGGGGCAAACGCTATTTCTTTGAAGGCGCGGGAGCAGGTTTGCTCGCCGATTATCTGCACGCACCTCGCGTCACCGGGAAAAATGAGGCGCCCTCAAAAAATGCCGAGATGAAACGCCACGTGAAGAAATTGCAGCAATGGCTGACTGACCAACCGGTGCACGAGTGGAAAATCCGGCTCGATGATAACGACGTTTCAGGCCGCTACCTGCTTTGGCAGGCCATGAACATCCGCTCCGTCGGCCCGGTCCTGACTTTCGCCCCGGAGGCGAGGACCGATGACGGTAAATTCGATTTTGTCGGCTTGCGCGAAGCCGACCGCCCCTTGCTGCTCGAACATCTCGAGGCGCGCCTCACCGGCCGGGAAAAAGAATTCACGCTGCCCAGCGTGAGATTCAAAAGGATGAGGCTCGGCTGGAAGAAGTGGCCCTTGCATTTCGACGACGAGAGCTGGCCGCCGGACGATGAAAAGCGTCCCGGACCGTGCGAGATCGAGATCGTCGTCAAAGCATCCGCCCTGGGGATCTGGAAGAGAAAAGACGCCTAACGAGATCAGAGTGCGACCTTCGCCTTTTCGCATGCGCGCGACGAGCCGTTTGAGACCTTGCTTGATCTGCGCATTCGGATGCGACCTCCGATTCGTGAGTCATTAGCCTCGGCAAACATCGGCCCTGCCCGTGATTGAGGTCCTTTATAGTTCGCCTCCTGTACGAATTCGGCACACTCTCCGAGGTTGCTTCCTGCGAAGGAGTCTCCAATCAAGTCACGCTACATTTATGCAGGATGTAAATTCGCCATCAAATCCGCACCCAAGCTTTGCTGAGGCTTTCCGTTTTTGGATAAAGCTTGGCCTGATCAGCTTTGGCGGGCCGGCTGGACAGATCGCCATCATGCAGACGGAGCTGGTCGATCGCAAGAAGTGGATCAGCCAGGCGCGTTTTCTCCATGCCCTGAATTACTGCATGCTCCTGCCCGGTCCTGAGGCGCAACAACTCGCTATCTACATCGGGTGGCTCTTGCACAAGACCAAGGGCGGCATCGTGGCCGGCGCGTTCTTTGTCATTCCGTCGGTCTTCGTGCTGTGGGGACTTAGTTACATCTACATGGCGTGGGGCAATGTCCCTTGGATCGCAGCTATCTTTTACGGGCTGAAACCCGCCGTGACTGCCATCGTCCTCGCTGCCGTTATTCGAATCGGGCGAAAAGCCCTGAAGAATGAAGTGATGTGGATCATCGCGGCCGTGGCGTTTGTCGCGATTTACTTCTTTAGAGTCCCGTTCCCCGTGATCGTGCTTGGGGCCGGCCTGCTCGGCCTTATCGGCGGGCGATTTTGGCCAGGGAAATTTCGGATTGCATCTGGTCATGGGGGTGACTCGGGCTCATCCGTCTTAGACGACGAACAGACGTTAGCGGAGCATACCCGACCGAGCTGGGCGCGTGCCTGGAAGGTTATCCTCGTCTGCCTCGCGCTTTGGGTCATTCCGACCCTGGTGGCTGGCGTGACGTTAGGCTGGCAGAGCACGCTCTTCCATGAGGGCGTTTTCTTTAGCAAAGCCGCCGTCCTCACCTTTGGCGGAGCTTACGCCGTTCTCCCTTATGTCGCGCAGCAGGCTACGCTCCATTACGGATGGCTCCAGCCGGGCCAAATGTTGGATGGCCTCGGGCTGGCCGAGACCACGCCCGGTCCGCTCATCATGGTCGTGCAATTCGTCGGCTTCGTCGCCGCCTGGCAACACCCGGATGGAATGACTCCGCTACTCGCTGCGACCCTTGGCGCATTCCTCACCACCTGGACCACCTTTGTTCCCTGTTTCCTTTGGGTCTTCCTCGGCGGGCCACATATCGAGCAACTGCGCGGCAATCAGAAACTCTCCAGTGCACTCTCCACCATTACGGCCGCGATCGTCGGGGTGATCTTGAACCTCGCGGTCTGGTTCGCTCTTCGCGTCTTCTTCCCCAAGGCCGGCCTGATCGATTGGTTCGCGATCATTTTGAGCCTGGCCGCTTTCGTCGGAATCCTGCGCTGGAAATGGAATGTCATCGCCGTCGTGATCGGCGCGGGTCTGCTGGGCCTTATCTATCGGCTCCTCATTTGATTGCGCCAACCGATTTCACCTTAATCAACCGAATAGCGCCGTATCTCAGCGCTCTGGCTGCCCCGCTTTGGAACTGCCACGAACAAGCTCTTGAGCTCGGGCACAAACAGACCGGTCCGCGCGCCGGGAGCAGTCGCAATGCTGGCCTTACTTTGATAAGTGTCGGCATTGACCTGGTCGATCACCGCGACTGAACCGACGCCACAAGTCACAAAGAGACGATGTTTCTTCTCATCGAGGAAAACATCATCGGCATCGCCCGGGATTGGGACTGTCGTGACGACCGCTCCCGAATCGCTGTTCAAAACCACGAGCTCAGCTGGCGACCGGCAGCCGACGAAGAGACGATGCTGTGCTTGATCGAGCGCGATCGGGAAATTCTCCGTCGCGCTCCCTGTCGTCCATGTCGTGATAACTTTTCCCCGTTCACGGTCGATCACCGCGACATGATGTGCGCCGGGCACATTGACAAAGATCCTCGGTCCGTTTCGCTCCAGGACGAAAGCTTCCGGATGTCCTTGCAACGCGAAGGACCGGGCGCGTTTCGCACTCGCCAGATCGATTGCGCAAATCCCGCCCTTGCCGAAGCCGACAAAGGCTAGCTTCGTCGCCCCATCGTAGCGCACGTTGTCGGCATCATCCTTCAGTGCAACGCTGCCAGTTAGGGCCAAGGTCTTTCCATCGTAAATGTTGCAGAGCCCGTCCGTGTCGTTGGCGACGATGAGCCGGCCGCTTTCGGGCGCATAACCTACGCCTTGTGGATTCCCGAGGCCGGTGATCGAGTGCACGCGCGCGCCCTTTCGCAGATCGATCACTTCCACGCTGTTGTTGCCGAGCGCCGCAACAAACAGCCTTTCGCCCGCCAGATCGATCGCGCAATGGTCGATCCGACCTTCCACACCCGTTAGGGGAATCCTTTGCACGAGATGCAGCCCACCGTTGCCCGCGTTCTGCGCGTTAGAGATAATACCGCAGAGAAAGAGCACCGCCGACAAAGCGATCCATTTCATAAAGTGCGTCCCGGCCTGTGAGTTCGACTCGCCTTAACCTTTTGCGAGTTGGCGCTGACACTCCGCGTAGAGCGCATCGTAAACGACGAACTCGCGTTCCAAAATTTCGTGGTCCGTTAGGCCAAGGGCACTGAAGCCGTTCGCCACCCAGCGCAAGCCCTCGCCCGCCGGGTGCGGCTCGCTGGGATGCGAATCCGCAGCTCGCACAATCTCGCCCAGCAGCACCAGGGCCGGGTCCACGAGTTCATACTTTTTCAGAATGGAATTGAAGGAGACGTCCTCGCCGTGGTGCCCCAGCTCGCAGCCCGGCACATCAAAGACGATGCCATCACTGATCTTCCCCCACTCGGTCTCGTGCGGAAGAAAAACAAACTCCGCGTCCTGATCGACAAACTTCTGAATCAGCCAGGGGCAGGCCACTCGATCGACTTTAATTCGCTCCCGCGTCACCCATTTCATGCTCGAAACAATCTAAGCGTCGAAATTTGAAGCAATGCCAGAGACATGGCGAGCGAATCTATTCAAATCAACGCCGGCTGCTCGGAGTCGGATTCCGCTTCGCATGGCAAGCATGTTTAGCTGGGCACGACCCGTTTGAGGCATTCGCGAACTTCCACGCACGCCGGGGCGCGAAGACCGTGGAAATAAGAGCCGGGGAACCAGGTCGCTAGCGAGTAGTTGCAAGGAATTGATAACGCCCATGGCCCAGAAAACGGATTAGACCGAGATCGCGTAAGCGTTGCAATTGCTGCCGAAGCTTTTCGGGGACGTGAAGATCGGCGGGGAATGCCTTCGCCGCGAGCGGCGAACATACCCGGTAAACCTCTTCCGTAGTGAATTGCTTGGCGTGAGGCGCGAAACTCCTT
>DASXYO010000034.1:0-11966 GCA_036502465.1 Chthoniobacterales bacterium | reverse complement strand
AGGAGTCGGGCCGGCGAGATTCGAACTCGCGACCTCTTGAACCCCATTCAAGCGCACTACCAAGCTGTGCTACGGCCCGAAACAGCGAACTAATCGCCGCACCGGTTGCGCTTGCCAAATAAATTTACCGGCCCGACGGAGGGGGAACCGCGCAGCCCGATGGACGAACCCGACAAGAAAGTGAGGAAAATTCAGGAGCGACTCCCGCTCCCGGGCGCGACGACGATCGAGACGCTGACGAAACCGTTCGAGGAATTCGCCCGGCTCGAGTCGTCCGGCGGAATTCTTCTCATCGGCTGCACGATCGCTGCGCTGCTCTGGGCGAACTCGCCGTGGTCGCACAGTTACTTTGATCTCTGGCATACCAAGCTGACTGTCGGTTTCGCCAAGGCGACGCTCTCGAAGGAGATCCACTTCTGGATCAACGACGGCCTGATGGCGATCTTCTTTCTCCTCGTCGGGCTCGAGATCAAACGCGAGGTGCTGGTCGGCGAGCTGGCCTCGCTGCAAAAGGCGGCGCTGCCCTTAGTCGCGGCGATCGGCGGCATGCTTTTGCCGGCCGGCTTCTATTTTCTTTTCAACCGGACGGGTCCCGGCGCGGCGGGCTGGGGCGTGCCGATGGCGACCGATATCGCCTTCGCGCTCGGCGTGCTGACGCTGCTCGGCGACCGGGTCCCGACGCAGCTGAAGGTTTTTCTCGCCGCGCTCGCGATCGCCGATGACATCGGCGCCGTGCTCGTGATCGCCTTTTTTTATACCGATCAACTCTCGTGGATCAGCCTCGCGGTGGCGGGGGGGTTCTTTCTCGCCTTGATCGTGATGAACCGGATCGGCGCCCGGCATCCGCTCATCTATATCATCCTGGGCATTGGCTTGTGGCTCGGCTTTTTGCAGTCCGGCATCCACGCCACCGTTGCCGGCGTGCTTCTTGCCCTAACCATTCCGAGCCACCGGCGAATCAACAGCGCAGCCTTCCTCGATCGGAGTGCGAAGATTCTCGAGGAATTTCGCGGCGCGGAGCGGTGCGGGAATGAAATCGAGGCGAGCGCGACGCGAAGCGCGGCGTTGAATTTGCTGGCGACGGACTGCCATTACGCGGAGGCGCCGATGCTTCGCTTCGAACACGCGCTCGCGCCCTGGATCAAGCACGCCATTATGCCGATCTTCGCCCTTGCCAATGCGGGTGTTTTCCTGGGCGGCGGCGTCATCAAGGAACTCGTTAGTCCAATCAGCCTCGGCGTCATTTGCGGACTCGTGCTGGGCAAGCCGCTCGGGATTACGTCCTTTGCCTGGCTGGCCGTGCGCACTCGGCTCGCCACGCTGCCGACGGGCGTGAATTGGCGTCAGGTGCTCGGGGTCGGCATGCTCGGCGGCATCGGATTCACGATGTCGCTCTTCATTTCCAGCCTCGCCTTCGCCAACAACGCCGAGATTGAAACGGCGAAGATCGGCATTCTGGCCGCCAGCATCGCATCTGGCGTCGCCGGGGTTGTGATGGTTTTCAAGAGAGCCCAGCCTAACGAGAGGGAAAATTCCGGGTTCAGGTTTCCCAGGCGCTGAGGAAAGAGTCGATTAACAACGGCAACTCATCGCTGTAGCCGCCTTCGAGAATCGCCCCCGCCGGAATCGCGCTTTCGCGAAGCCATTGTCCGAAGAGCGCGAAGTCCTCCGGCTGCAGGCTCATCTGGGTAATGGGATCGCCCGCGTATGCATCGAAACCGGCCGAGGTGAGGATCAGGTCGGGCTTGAATTCCACGAGCGCAGCCAGCGCGCGCTCGACCGCCGCGCAATGTTCGGCGCGAGGGGCAAAAGGAGGCACGGGAAAATTATGGACATTGCCTAACGAGCTCGTGCCCGTGCCGGGATAACCGGGAAATTGATGGACGGAGGCGAACGCAATCCGCGGATTGCCAGCTACGATCGCCTCCGTGCCGTTGCCGTGGTGGGCATCGAAATCCCAGATCGCGACCCGCTTCGCCCCCTTTTCCAAAGCGTCGAGGGCGGCGACCGCAACGTGATTAAAAAAACAAAAGCCCATCGCCTGCCCGCGGGTCGCGTGATGCCCGGGCGGGCGCATGAGGCTGAAGGCGCGTTCTCCGCCTAACGACGCTTGCGCGACCGCGCAGGCCGCGCCGGAAGCGCGCGCCGCGTGCGCGAAGATATCGGGATAGGCCGGGGTGTCGGCGTCGAAGTCGTGCGTCGCTGCTCTGACGCGCGCGATATGCTCAGCACTGTGTGCGCGACTTAGCGCTTCCTCGCTCGCCTTGTTAGGCTGGCGCCATTCCCATGCCGGATACGCCGTCCGCAGATAGCCCGCACTGCGCGTGATGCGCGCCGGCCGTTCCGGATGGCCGGCCGCGCCGTAATCCGCGCTGCGCGAATCGTGAAAGATGACCACGCCTTATCTGCGCAGCAGCCCGGCAAAGTTGCCCCAATAACGCCAGATCAGAAAAAGAGCGAGTAGACTGCAAACGACCGCGAGGGGGAGACCTTCCGGCGCCATGAAGGCGTGAAAGAGAACGATGTTCACGATGATCGGGCAGAGGACAATCAAGCCGAGCGGGACCCAACCGAGGAGGACGAGCGCGCCCCCCACGATTTGGAGAAGGAAGATGATGTTGAAGTATCCGGTGGTGGCAAGGACGGTGCCGAACTGTTTGGCGGCCTCGCCGGAAGGTGGCGGCATGTGGATGAAATAGAGAAATCCATTCAACCCGAAGACGACGAAGGTCAGCCCGAGCAAAACGCGCGCGATGATGGTGACAATTTTCATGAGCGCGAGACTGCGCTGGTCGCGGGTTAGATTCAATAGAGAAAGATCGGTTCCACGAATCCGGTCGCGCGCCGGGCGCTTCCTGCTATAGCGATGCGATGGCAAAAGCGGGATCCCATGTCGACAAACCCGAGCCGCGCTGGCAGGCCCTGCTCGGTTTACTGGCTGCCGTCGGCACGACGTTCGCCTTGCCCCGCAGGCTGAGCATCGCCCCCCGCTGGGTGGTGCCAGTGGTTGTTTTTCTTCTTCTCATCCCGACCGTCTTCGCGCACCGATCGGGTTGGAACTCACTCAATCACATCCTCGGTTCCCTGATCAGCGGGATCCTGACGATTTCCTTGATGAGCTCCGTTTTTCTCCTCGTCACCACGCTCCCGGCCCACAAGGAACCGCCGCTTCGCCTCCTCCTTTCCAGCGGCGCGCTTTGGTTGAGCAACGTCCTTGTCTTTGCGCTCTGGTATTGGCGGCTCGATGACCGCGGACCGCAGAAACGGAAGGAACGGGGCGGGTTTGGCAGCCGGGGCTTTGTCTTTCCGCAGATGCAGGTGGAAAAATCGCAGCGCGGGGAGTTCGGAATCGATGGCTGGCGGCCGGGATTTGTCGACTATCTTTTTATCTCCTTCACGACCAGTTCCACCTTTGGACCCACGGACGCGCCGATCCTGCGGCCGTGGGCGAAACTGCTCGCCATGCTCCAGGCCGGCATTTCCCTGACCATCGTGGTGCTCCTGATCTCGCGCGCAGTCGGCGTGCTCTGATCAGCGACTCGTTAGGCGAGCGGTCCGCTATTTTCCGATGAGGATGAAGATGCCCGCGATGAGAGCGAGGATCGGAAGCAGAATTCCTGGTCCGATTCCGGTCAGGCCGACGATGCCAACCACGATCAGGTAAACCGCGAGCAGGAGCATTCCGATGTTTTTGGTGAAGTTCATCCCGGCATCGTGGGCGGGGCGGTTTGGCGAAGCTAGCTTATTCGAACACAATCAGGTTTTGGCGGCGGATGGAGATCAAAGTGCGGCAGAATCTGCCCGGCAACGCCTCGTGGAGCATGACGATTGACAATCGGAAGGCGAGGTCATTACAATCGACGACCGAGGCAATCTCAAATCTAACGCTCCCGGGGGCTTAGTTTGCTTGTGCGAGCCCCGGTTTTACCCATGGATAGATGCATTAAACCCCGTCTCGTGAAGTTGACCAAGCTGGAAGCTGCCCGCCGCCAAATCGAGTCCGCCATCTGGCTTTGGTTTGTCGACGATGACCACGTTTCGGTGCACGCGCTAGCGGCTGCCGCCCATCGCCTGCTTTTGGAGCTGGCCGCGAGTCGCGAGAAATCCGCCTGGCCTTATTCGACGGCGTATTTGCCATCGACGCCGGTCAAGGAAAGGCGTTTTGATCCGGGAGACGCAGTCCTGTTTTTCAAATACGCCAAAAAGGCCGAGACCTACGAATTAAGTGAGCAATGGACCGAGCTCTATCTCTTCGACGCAATCATGGCCTACAGCAATCTGGCGGACGAACGCGGCGCCAGCGCCTTGATGTCCACCTTTGTTCTGCGCTTCGGCGTGCAGCGGCAGGATCTCTTTGTGCCCGACGCCTTTTCCCTTCTCGAAAAGCGGGTGAGCAAGGCTTTCTCTCTCGAGCGACTGGAACAACTCTCGAAGATGGATTTCCTGAAGGAGTTCATCGGGGTCCTGAAGCACGGGCAAGCGACGTAAGCCGACAGGGCGCCGCTAAGAGAGCCCGCACCGACTCTGGGGAAGCTGGCTGGCTTGACCGGTTCTGCGCCTCCCTCTAGAATTGGCGCGACCGTCCCGGGCGGGGCGGTGTCTGGCGGACGGCACCGGGCTTGCTCAGCTTTTCGAGAAGCCGGCACCGGCTTACAAACGAAAAGGAGAACGTTACACGATGGATTTTGCTTGGTCGGATCAACAACGAGAATTGCTCGACGCGGTCGGCCGTTTCGCGCGCGAACAGCTCGATTACGACGTTATCGAGAATGATCGGAAGGCGATTTTCAACCACGAAGCCTGGAGAAAGTGCGGCGATTTCGGTATTCAAGGCCTGCTCGTGCCGACCGAATATGGCGGCCTCGGCCAGGATCCGCTCACCACCGTCGCCGTCCTCGAGCGCCTCGGTTACGCCTGTAAGGACAACGGACTCCTTTTTTCGATCAACGCTCACATGTGGACGGCGGTCAGCCCGCTGGTTAACAACGGAACTGAAGCGCAGAAACAGAAGTTCCTCCCCGGCCTTTGCAATGGAACTTTGATCGGCGGCAACGCGATGAGCGAGCCGAACAGCGGCTCCGACGCCTTCGCTCTTGCGACGACCGCGACAAAAACGGGCGACAAATACATTCTCAACGGCAGCAAAATTTTCATCACCAACGGTCCCGTCGCGGACCTCCTGGTGGTCTTCGCCAACGTCGACAAATCTCGCGGGGCGGATGGTGTGACCGCGTTTATCGTGGAGAAGGGGATGCCCGGTTTCGATCCCTCGCACAAGATCGAGAAAATGGGCGTTCGCACCTCGCCGATGTCGGAAGTCTTTTTCGAGAACTGCGAAGTGCCGGCGGAAAATCTCCTCGGCAAAGAGGGCGGCGGAGCTTTTCTCTTCACCCGTTCGCTCACTTGGGAACGCGGTTGCATTCTCGCGAGTGCGGTCGGCTCCATGCAACGCCTGCTCGAGAAATGCATTCGTTACGCCAACGAACGCCGACAAGGCGGACAATCGATCGGTAAATTCCAGCAGGTCGCAACCAAGATCGTGGAAATGAAAATGCGCGTCGAAAGCGC
Source organism: Chthoniobacterales bacterium (assembly GCA_036502465.1). Lineage (GTDB taxonomy): Bacteria > Verrucomicrobiota > Verrucomicrobiia > Chthoniobacterales > UBA10450 > Palsa-1392. The sequence continues at coordinate 6,398 of DASXYO010000034.1, read as the reverse complement.
GCGTCACATGCTCTACCACTTCGGCTGGGTGGCTGGCCACCGGAAGGCGGTCTATCTCGAGGCCGCCATGACCAAGCTGCATATCGCCGATGCCTGGGTGAAGTGCGCCGAGGACGCGATCCAGATCCACGGCGGTTATGGCTACATGACGGAGTATGAAGTCGAGCGCGAATTGCGCGACGCCATCGGCGCCAAGCTCTATTCCGGCACGAGCGAAATCCAACGCAACATCATCGCCTCGCTCATTGGCCTGTGACGCAGCCGATCGCGAAAATCCTGGTCGCCTTCAAGAGCGTCCCCGATCCTTACGAGGAGGCGGCTCCGGGCGGCTCGGGATCGACCGCCAAATCGGTCATCAATCCTTTTGACGAAATCGCGATCGAGGAAGCCCTGCGGATTCGCGAACGCGGCGAAGCGACGGAAATCGTTGGCCTAACGATTGGGCCGGCCACGGTCGACGAGCAGGTTCGCGCCGCGATGGCGATGGGCGTCGATCGCGCGATCCGGATCGACGATAGCCGCGCGCTCGACCCGTATGCCGTCGCGCGTATCCTTCACGCCGCAGTGCAAAAGGAGGCGCCACAAGTGGTGCTGATGGGCAAGCAGGCGGTGGACGACGATTCCAACCAGGCGGGCCAAATGCTGGCCGGATTGTTAGGCTGGCCGCAGGCGACCTTTGTTTCGAAAGTCGAGTTCCTCGACAACGGTGACCGCGCCCGTTGCACGCGCGAGACCGATGCCGGGCTTGAAGTGCTGGAAGTAAAACTACCCGCCATCATCACAACCGATCTGCGCCTGAACGAGCCGCGCTATGTTTCTCTCCCGGGCCTGATGAAAGCGCGCAAGAAACCAATCGAGGTTCTGACCTGCGAACAGCTCGGCGTGCAGGTCGAGCCCCTAACGACGACAATTTCCACCGCGCGCCCGCCGAAACGAACGGCCGGAACCCGCGTGGAGTCGGTCGAGGAACTGGTCGCGAAGCTGAAAGAGGAGGCGAAGGTCCTTTGATGGCTGCGCAAACGCTCATCCTCATCGAACACGATCGGCGGCAGGTGAAACGCCCGTCGCTGCACGCGGTCACGGCGGCCCAGCAACTCGGCGGGGATTATGCCTTTCTCCTCCTCGGCAAGGGATTGGAAGAGATGGCAAAGTCTCTCACCGGTCACGGAGCCACTGCGGTGCTGGTGGCTGACGACGCAGCGCTCGCCGAACCATTGGCCGATCGTTATGCGACCGTCATCGCGAATGCGTTTCAGAAGACCGGCGCGACCACGCTCCTCGCGACGTCATCTACCTTCAGCAAAGATATTTTGCCGCGCGCCGCTGCTTTGCTCGACGCGCCGATGTTGACTGACGTCGTTGCGATCGAAGAAAAAGAAGGCGCGCTTTCCTATCAGCGCCCGGTCAGCGCCGGCAGCATGCTCGCCACCGTGCAACTGAAAGGCGACAAACGCGTCCTCACGATTCGCGCCGCCGCCTTCGCCGCACCGGAAGGGAATGCGACTGCTTCACGAGTGGAAAACCTTGCTGTTGACACCGCTTCCTTGCCTAACGGAATGCAATTTGTCTCGCGTGAAGAGCGCGTCTCCGATCGGCCCGACCTGACCGAGGCGCGCGTCGTCATCGGCGGCGGGCGTCCGCTGAAGGACAAGGAAACTTTCGACCGCCTCGTGGGTGGATTGGCCGATAGCCTCGGTGGCGCGATCGGCGCGACCCGTGCCGCAGTTGACACCGGTCTCGCGCCTAACGACTGCCAGATCGGCCAGACCGGCAAGGTGATCGCGCCCGAGCTCTATATCGCGCTGGGAATTTCCGGCGCCATCCAGCATCTCGCCGGGATCAAGGATTCGCGGGTCATCGTCGCGATCAACAAGGATCCCGACGCGCCCATTTTCCAGATGGCGACTTACGGGCTGGTCGGCGACCTGCACCAGCTCGTCCCGCAACTTATCGAGTCGATCCGTAAAGGTTAGGCTCGAAGGTGATGATCGCGATGGATCAGAGCGTGGCGACCCGCGAGGTGTTCGGCAACATCGCCCCGTGGATGCGCGTCCTGTTCTTCGCGATGATTTTCGCGAGCATCGCGATTCTCGGCTGTCAGGTCCTGGCGCATTGGATTTCCTGGCGAAAGGGCCGGCGGGGAGGTTTCGAAATGAACCCGAGGATCTGGCTCGAGCGCCTAACGATCTACGCGCTCGCGCAAAAGCGAGTGCACAAGAAGACCCTCGGCGCGCTTCTCCATCTCCTGCTTTTTAGCGGGTTCGTTGTTCTCACCATCGGCACCACCCTGCTCGCGATCGCGGACGACGGTCCCTACAACTTTCATCACGGCTGGTACTTCCTGATCTACGAACTGGTCATGGACGTCTTTGGCGTCGCGTTCATCCTCGGCTGCCTGCTCGCGATGTATCGCCGCGCGTTTCAGCGCAAGCCCAGCCTGGGCCATAATTGGCGCGACTGGTGGCTTCTCGGAATCCTCCTGGCGCTCGGCGTGACGGGTTTCGCGGTCGAGGCCTTGCGCATGCACTACACGCAGGTGCAACCGTGGGTCGCTCATTGGTCGACAGTTGGCTGGCTGATCGACCGCACGATGTTGCGCGGGATCGACGTGCCGACCGCGCAGGCCATGCATCTCGCTTCCTGGTGGGTCCACACGATTTTGGTCGCGGCTTTTTTTGCCACCATCCCGGTGAACCGTTTCCTCCACGTCATCACCGGGCCGCTCAACATCGCGGCACACCCCGAGCGTCCGATGGGGCAGCTCGTTCCTCTGAAAATGGAAACGGTCGAAGAAACCGGTCTCATCGGTGTCGGGCAGATCGGTGACTTCAACCAGCAGCAGCTCCTCAGCCTCGACGCCTGCATGGAGTGCGGTCGCTGCGAGGACGTGTGTCCAGCGACCTCATCCGGCAAGCCGCTCTCTCCGAAATTCATCGTGACCGATCTGCGCGGCGTGATGGCGAACGGCGGCGAATTGCACGGCGTCGCGATCAATCCCGACACGCTCTGGTCCTGCACGATGTGTCAGGCCTGTGTGCAGGAATGCCCGGTCTTGATCGGCCACGTCGATTTGATCAGTGACATGCGACGCTATCTGGTCGGCGAAGGAAAGCTTTCCGGTCCGCCCGCGCGCTCTCTGCAACAGATTGGCAACCAGGGCAATCCCTACGGTCGGCCTAACGGCGATCGCCTCGCCTGGGCGGAGGGCCTCGACGTTCCGACGGTCGAATCAAATCCGAACTTTGAATATCTTTTCTGGGTCGGATGCGCGGCCTCCTTCGATCCGCGCGCCCAGAAGGTGGCGCGCGCGACGGCGCAGCTTCTCAAGAAGGGCGGGGTGAATTTTGCCGTCCTCGGAAAGGAAGAAACCTGCACGGGCGATCCGGCCCGTCGGATTGGCGACGAATTCCTCTTCCAGGAACGCGCCCAGACGAATGTCGAAACGTTAGGCCGCCGTCAGGTGAAGAAAATCGTGACCGCGTGCCCCCACTGTCACAACACGCTGAAGAACGAGTACCCGCAGTTTGGCGGGGAGTACCAAGTGCAGCACCATTCCGCGCTCCTGGCCGAACTGATCGAGGCTGGTCGCCTAACGAATAAGGCGGAGGCCGATGCGAAACCAATCACCCTGCATGATCCGTGTTACCTCGCCCGCGTGAACGGCGAAGTCGAAGCGCCGCGCACGGTGATCGGGGCAGCCAAGGATGAACAGTTTCGCGAGATGCCTCGTTGTGGGAAAAAGACCTTCTGTTGCGGCGCGGGCGGCGGCCGCATGTGGTTCGATGAGCCGCCAGCGCAACGCGTCTCCAATCTTCGCGCCGAGGAAGCGATTGCGACCGGCGCAAAGACTCTCGCCACCGGTTGCCCGTTCTGCCTCAACATGATGAGCGACGGCATGGCCGGCGCGAAGGGCGGCCAAAACGTCAAGGTGCTCGACATCGCTGAAGTGCTTCTCAGCCGGCAGCCGCCGACCGGTTAACCCGTTCCGTTATTGCCTAACGAATCGGTTTATTTGTCCAGGAGATCCTGTGGAATCTTGCCGCCGTTCGCCGCCAGTTTCTGCATGACTTCCTCGTGCAACCACATGTTCATGGCCGCGGAATCATTCATGTCGCCGGTATAATGGAGATCATGCGGCAGTTCCTTGCGGGCGGAGCGGATGTCGCTGGTGCGGTGGAAGCGGGGACGTGGCTGAAGATTTTTGACATTAAAGTATTGAAGAGGCCCATAAGAATTCTTTCCAGGTTGCTGCGGTAGTATCTCCCGAATCGGGCAGGCACCGCTGGCCGGCTGGCATTGTCGCGTACACAAAGAAGAGACTTGAGCCGTTTGTCCGCCCGCTGGCAGATGACAGGGCAAAGCGCGAATCCAACGGGATGATCGATGGATTGCAATAAGCGGTGTTATCTCTTCGGCCCGCTGTATTCATGCACCACGACAGCTTTCATTCTAGCGGGAACGGGGGCGGCATCCGTCGTCCCTAACGAATTTAAGATCGGAGCGAACGGCAGAACGAGAGCGAGTGCGGTGGAGGTTTTCATTTTGAAATAATGGAATCGACTGGCGAGGATCGCGGCACCGAAATGGGTTTCGTCGAGATCTCCTACAGCAAGAGATCCGGCCGATTTTCGCGTGTCCGGCGTTCGGCTTCCCGTTTGCGCCAGGCGGCGATTTCGCCGTGATGGCCGGAAAGGAGAATCTCAGGCACTTTCCAACCCCGGAAATCGGCCGGCCTCGTGTAATGCGGAGCTTCCAGCAGCCCCGCGGCAAAGCTGTCGTCCTGCGCGGACTGTTCATGCCCGAGCACACCGGGGAGTAGCCTAACGACCGCATCGACAAAGATGGCCGCGGCGATGGCGCCGTTGGTTAAAACATAATCCCCAATCGAGATCTCGGCATCGACCAGGTGTTCGATGACACGCTGATCGACTCCCTCGTAGTGGCCGCAGATGACAATCAGATGCGCCTTGCTCGAGAACTCGCGCGCGATTTCCTGGGCAAAACGCCGGCCTTGCGGGGTCATGAGCACGACGGTGCTCTCCGCATTGCGCAGCGATTCGACCGCCGCGAAAATCGGTTCCGGTTTCATGACCATGCCCTGGCCGCCGCCGAACGGGGCGTCGTCCACCACGTGATGGCGATCGCCCGTCCAGTCGCGCAGATTGTGCACCTGTAACTCCAGCACACCGGCCTGCTGCGCGCGGCCCATCATGCTTTCGCCTAACGGGACCCGGCAGACCTCAGGGAATAGCGTGATGATGTCGACGCGCACTCGGTTAATGCTCGTCCTGTTCAACCGGCACGGCGGGGGCCGGTTCGTTGCGAAATTCCCGATGCCTTATTTTGCCGCCGGCGTGAGCGATGTAAGCGCCGATCCCGAGGACCGCGAAAGAGCAGATGAGAGCCAGGAGAGCCAGCGGCGTGGCAATTTTTGGCCATTTCATCGGCGCAAAAATGGCGAGCGCGGCCAGCCCGGCCAGGACATAGAACGCCCAGGCAAGTTCATCCGCGCGGTGTTCGTGGACTTTTAGCCAGGCCTGCCCCTGGTCGTCGGACATCGAGAGCACACGATCATAACTCTCTTCGCCATAATGCACGACCGGCCACGCGACGGCACCGCTGAGGAGAACGAGCGCGAGCGTTGCGACCTGCGCCGGCCGGCTGCGCTGAATGAGCGCGATGATCAGTCCTAGGACTGCGACTGCCAGCCCATAAACCGGGAGCGGATTGATCAGCACGTGGATGTATTCCGGCTGACTAAGATCCTGGCTAAGTGTCGCGAGCATATGATGTCTTTCGAAAATTGATCCTACTCATGGATTCGTTTGGCTTCGCGAATCGGCGCATATTTTTTCCAGTCGTAGGCCACGAAGTGCCACCATTCCGTGCGCATTCCGTAAAAGCCCCCGTGACGCATCGCGGCCTGCAGGATTTTCAGATGCCGCATCACCTCCGGGTCGTCGCCATGGTAATGCAGTTTCGCGTCGGATGTGAATTCGTCGAAGGCCGTCGGCATGCTTACTTCGCGGCCCTTGTCATCGACCAGTGTGGCGTCAACCGCGACGCCCCAGGAGTGGAGTGATCCGTTGCCCGAGAGCGGATCGGCAACAAAAGCGCCATTGTGCGTGCGCTGCCAAAGTTCGATTTGCGCGGAAAGCGGACGATACGCATCCCAAATCTTGAGCCCGTAATGGCGGGCGCGGAGAAAACTTTGCGCCTTGGCGAGGCGGGCGGCGGTCGTTGGCCTAACGAGCGCAGGCATATCCGGCGGGTAAAGTGCGTGTCCGGTAATGTTGCGGGCGGTGGCGTAGCGCAGCTCGACCACGATCGTCGGGTCGACCGAGCGAATGTCGATCAGGTTGTCGTAGGTCGGGGCGGCGCCGGCGAGGGAGGAAAAA
>DASXYO010000033.1:0-16818 GCA_036502465.1 Chthoniobacterales bacterium | reverse complement strand
GGGCCGCGGCGCCCGAGATAATAGCGGCAATACCATTGAAACCAGCCACGTGGATCTTCGTGATAAATCCAACCTTTCGCGCGCCATACGGAAAGCGGCTGGGAAGCGTTCACGCCAAAAAAGTTGAGCTTCGGATCGTGGCGTTCGGGGCAAAGCTTGGCTTTCTCAAACCAGCCAGCCGGAAATTCCGCCGTGCAATCCGTCATGTATTTGCCGCCGAAAACACCGAGACGCAGCATCTGTTTCGGGGTTAGCTCCGGGCGGAAACCCGCGGCGAAATCCTTTCCCGTCGGCTTGGTCAGGAAATATTCGTAACCACGTTGCACCCGGTCGTGGACCTTGATTCGTTTCGCTTTCACCGCCGGCAGTAGATGTCGCCGCGGAAAACAAGCAACCGCCGCGGAAAAAGCGCTTGCACGCTCAGTCGGCGATTTGCTAGTGCTGCGCGCATGAAAACAAATGTTCTCCGTTGGCTAACCGGATTTTTATTCGCTTTGCCTGTTTCGCTCCTCGCAAACAGCGCCACTCATCCCGCGATGATTGGGCAAGGGCCCGGCTCCGTCGCGATGCAGTTGCATTATCCGGCCAAGGAAAAGGCCGCTAAATCCCAAGGCGTAGTGAAGTTTTACTGCGAAGTCTCACCGGACGGGAAGGCGTCGCATATCACGAGTTACTACGGACGCAAAGATGGACGCTTCGGCACGGCAGTGGAGTTCGCACTGCGGCACGGGCTCGTCACTCCCGCCGCGGTCGATGGGAGGCCGACCAGCGTGATGCTCGGCGGCACCGTGCTTTTTCTCATCTCCGAAGGTCACCCGACGATCGCGCTCACCCTGGCTACAGCCGAGACGGACAAGATCGCCGGCATGTCGAATTACGTGCAGCCGCAAATGATCGACACGGACGCGCTTTTCCGGAGAAAAATTTATTCGCATCGCGACAAATATCACCAGCAATACGGCGCCCATCCAGCCGTCGTCGTCCAGGCGCACGTGGATGCGAACGGAAAATTGACGAGCAAGAAAATCGTCTCGGAGGCGCCGCCTAACGGCGGGCGCGGACGACTCATGATGGATGTGTTGGACGAAGAACATTTCATTCCCGCACAGAATAACGGGCAGCCGGTCGCGGGTGATTTCGAAATCGCAGTCGACTTCGAGCATATGCGCGACCCAGACAGCGGCCCGGATGTCGGCACGCTCCTGAAAAAGAACGGCTACTGAGTAACTACCGGATCGGTGTGGTGAATCTGCTCCGCCCCGCAGTTTAACCGCGATAAAGCTCTGGTCGGCGATGGGCGAAGACCGTCATTCGCGCGCGCACCTGCTTTAGCACTTCCTGCGAAATTTCGGCGACGATTAGTTCTTCGCGATCCGCGGAAGCGCCCGCCACCACCACTCCATAAGGGTCGATGACCGCCGACGAGCCGCAAAATGGCACGCCCTCGTCTTTCCCGACGCGATTGGCGAGCACGACGTAGCTTTGATTTTCGATCGCACGCGCCGTCGCCAGGACGCGGAAATGTTCGACCCGCGGAAACGGCCAAGCCGAGGAGATGATGAACGCATTTGCGCCCTGCTCGACGGCGAGCGCGCGATAAATCTCCGGAAAACGCAGGTCGTAACAAATCGTTAGGCCAAGCTTGAGCGGGGCAAAGTCGGCGCTCACCAACCGATCGCCGGGAGTGCAGTACTTCTCCTCTTCGATCGGCGCGAAAAGATGCGTTTTGCGATACTTCGCCACGATCGTCCCCGTGGCATCGATCATAACCTGCGAGTTGTAGACGGCGTCGCCCTCTTTCTCGGAAACGCCACAGATGATCGCGAGCGAAAGCGCGCGGGCGGCTCCCTGCAATTCCGGTACGACACCTTCACTCCACGGGCGCGCCTGCTCGCGGATGATGTCCATAGCGTAGCCGGTGTCCGCCATTTCCGGAAAGACGATCAGCTCCGCGCCCGCCTCCTTTGCTCGCTGCGCGAAGTCGCGCAGCTTGCGCGCGTTCGCAGCAACATCACCGAGGGTGCAGGCAATTTGAGCGGCGGCGATTTTCATGGCGAACCTGGTGAGGCCATTCTTTCGCCGACCCGATGCGGGCGGCAACCGATTATTTTCGAAGAGCGATACTACTCGGCCCGCAACGCGATCATCGGATTCACGCGTGTCGCGCGTCGCGCCGGAACGAGACAAGAGGCGGCTGCGACTGCGGTAAGGAGCGCGGCCACCGATGTGTAAATGAACGGATCGAGCGCGTTGACCTTAAAGAGGATGTTCTCCAGCGCGCCGGCAGCGACGACCCCGAGGAAGAGCGCCATAAAACCGATCCCGAGCACGAGCCCGATGATCAACTGCCACGCGCCTTGGCTCATCACCATCTTGAAAATGCGCGCCGCATCCGCGCCCAGCGCCATCCGGATTCCAAATTCCTGTGTCCGCTGATTGACCGAGAAACTCATGACTCCATACAGCCCGACAGCTGAGAGAAAGAATGCGACCACGCCGAAGATGCTAAAGAGTGAGGCGACGAGCCGCGGTCCGCTCAAGACTTCGGCGTGCGAAGTCGCCGGGGTGCCCGGGAAATAAACCGGCAAATTCGAATCCAGTTGCGCGACGGCCTTGCTCAACGCCGGTCCGAGGCTCGCGGCTGCCTGCCCCGGATGAGGGCGGACGACGATGGTGCAAAACTGCGGAGCCGGACTCGCGCCGATGAGCGGAGCGTAGAATCCCGCGCTGTCGGCCTCGCGGTTAAACGGACCCTGCATCAATGTATCCGGCACGACCCCGACGACCGTGCGCCAGGGCTGCGGCTGTCCCGGGTTGAATATGCGAACGCGATGCCCGAGTGGGCTTTCGTTGCCCCAATTCTTGCGCGCGAAACTCGCGTTTACGATCGCGACCGGCTGCTTCGAGTCACTGTCCTCAAGGGTAAAATCGCGGCCCTCGAGAACCTTCAACCCAAGGGTGCCGAAGTAACCGTCGGAGACCGCTTCAGCGTTGGCTTTCGGATGGTCGCGGTCGGTTTTATAGACTTTGCCGTCAATTTCGTATTGGCCGAAGAAATCGAAGGTCATGCGGAAGCGATCGCTCATCGCCGCATTCTCGAAGGCTGGGTTGGTGCGAAGCGAACGGACCGCCCGCTTGAAGAAGTCACGCCGCGATTCGTCGGTCGGATAATCGCCTTCGAAGAGACCCATCCGCGCGGTATAAATTCCCTCTTCGTCGTAGCCGTAATCCAGTTTCACCTGGTTGCGGATGGAGCGAATCTGCAATGCGGAAGCGATGAGCAGCGCGGCAGTCATCGCGATTTGTCCGACGACGAGCACGCGGGTGATGACGTTAACGAGACGGCTGCTGTTTCCACGGCCACCTTCTTTCATCATCTCAGAAGCATTCCCGCGCGCGGCGAGCAGGGCCGGTACCAGGCCCGAGACAAAAGTCGCGAAAAGGACCGCGCCGAGGGTGAATCCGAGCACCTTGGCGTCGATCGTGAACTTGATCCAATAAGGGAGCTGGAATTGCGGCGTGCTGGTAACTTGCGCGAGGAGATCGACCGCCCAATAGGCAAGCGCGACTCCCACGATCGCGCCGAGCAGCGCGATGAGAAAGCTTTCGGTCAACATTTGCCTAACGATGCGCCAGCGGGTCGCACCGAGAGCGCCGCGGATGGCCAGTTCCCGGGCCCGTAACGCGGCCCGACCGAATTGCATGTTCATCACGTTCACGCAGGCGATGAGGAGAACCACGATGACCGCGCCGAGCATGGCGTACATGATCTGGGTCAGTTGCTGTCCTGTGAAAGTCTTGATCAGCGGCTGGACGGTGGCGGAAGTGAATTGCGCGTTCGTTTTCGGATTGTCATGCGCGATCCGCTTGGCCAGGGCAGTGAATTCGGCATTCACCTGGTCGAGGCTGACGTCGGGCTTCAGCCGGCCCATGATCTGCGGGCCGTTCGAAGTAGGATCGCCGCGCGGCTTGAGCGGAAACTCATTGTAGAGCGGGACCCAGAGCTCTTCGTTTTGCGGGAACTTAAAGTTCGGCGGCATGACGCCGATGACAGTGGCGGCCTTACCATTAATCCGAACTGCCTGGCCGACGACATGCGGGTCGCCATGGAAATCGCGCTTCCAGATTTCGTTGCCGAGAATGGTCACCTTCTCCGCGCCGGGCGTGTTGTCCGCCGCCGTGAAATCGCGGCCGAGGATCGGTTTCACGTCGATGATTTTGAAAAAATCCTCGGTCACGTAGCCACCGGTATAGCGTTGGGGAGTCTTGTTGTAGGTGACGTTGATGGTCGAGCCGTTCAGATACGCGCTCATCATCGCGAATGATTTCTGGCCCGCGCGCAAATCCTCGTAATCCTGCGACGAAGGAATGTTGCCGTTGCCGAAATTGTTGTTCTGATCCGAGGCCTGCGGATCGATCAGGCCGACGTTCATGAGCTGCTCGGGATGCGGGAAAGAAAAGCCGCGCAACATGATCGCGTTCACCATCGTGAACTGCGTCGTCACCCCGCAGATGCCGAGCGCCAAGACGGTAACAGACAGAAAGAAGAACGTTTTGTCCTTAATCAGCATGCGCAGACCGACGCGGAGATCCTGAAAAAATGAGTCAAAAAACATGGCGGTGAATCGGTTGATGGTTAGTCGACTGGACTGGTGGTGAGCCGGTGCTCAAGATCGCTTCGTGCTGATTGGATGCCGCGAGCCGGCGGTTTGGATTCAGCGAAATTGATTTATTCGAGCGCATAGAGGTTGCCGTCGCAGCTGCCGAAATAGACCACGCCGTTTACCACCAGCGGCGACGAGAAAATGGCGCCGACGCTGAGCTGCTGGCCAAAAGCGATCAGCGGCGCTTCGCGCCAAGCTGAGTGATAAAGGAGCGGATCGTTGAAGCTCCGATCTTTCGTCAGGACCCAGCCCCTGTTTTCTTTCGAGGCCTCGGTTTGGAAACTCCAGAGCACTTCGCCGCTCTTGCGATCACGCGCCTGGAGCGTGCCGTTCATTACGCCGATGAAGACGACATCGCCCGCAATCGCCGGCGAGGAAAACATGTAGCACTTGTCCTGTTGCTTCAGAACGGATTTCCCGGTGGCAGCATCGACCACGTGATAAAGGCTCGAGTCCGAGGTCGCGAAGTAGATTTTTCCTTCCGCGACCGCGGGCGAAGTGATGACCCAGCTCAGCGCGTTATCGAAACGCCATTTCTCTTTCCCGGTCGCGGCCTCGAGCGCGTAGAGCTGGGCATCCCGGCAGCCTGTGTAGACGACTCCATCGACTACAGCCGGCGAGGATTGAAAGCCGACCTGGTTGTGAATCAACGGATCTTCGCCGCCGTGGAAACGCCATTTTTGTTTCCCGGTCGCGGCCTCGACCGCGTAAAAATAGCTGTCCCAACTTCCGAAATAGAGAACGCCATCGACGAAAGCGGGCGAAGCGTGAACGACATCACCGGTTTGGAATTTCCAGCGCAGCTCTCCGGTAGCGGCGTCGACGGCATAGAGATTTCCGTCGCCGCTCCCAAAATAAACCGCGCCCTGCGCGACCACCGGGCTGGAGAGAAAAAGATCAAACGGATCGGCAATCGTCTGGTTCTTCGGCAGCATTCCATGCAGATTTTTGGCTTCAAAACGCCGCTCGCCGCCGGTGGAAAACTTCCAACGAGTGGCGCCGGTGCGCGCATCAAGCGCGTAGAGTTGGCCATCGTAACTGAGCGTATAAACCGCTCCGTCGCTCACTGCCGGAGTCGACGGTGCCGGCCCACCGGTGGCGTGCTTCCAAATCTGGCGCCCGGTCGCGGCGTCAACCGCGTAGATGTTCCCGTCGTCGCCGCCGAAATAAATCGCGCCGTCGCTCCAGACCGGAGAGGAGACGACCGCGTCACCCGTCGGGAATTTCCATTTCACCCGGTGAAAGGAGCGCGGCGCGGGGCCGGTATAGACTCCGGTGTGCGCGGGACCGCCGCGGAACATCGATTGCGCGAAAGAAAACCCTGTCGTTAGGCAAAGGAGGAGCGCGGCACTGGTTAGTCTTTTCATGGTGTGCGTTTCAGGACAAGGGGCCGCTCGAACGGACCGATTTTGAAGGTTCCCTTGATCTCGCCCGCCTCTTTGCGGAGCCGGCCCTCATACGTAATTCCGAACGTGGGCGCCTCGAACGTGAGGAATCCGTTTTCGTCTGAAATGAACTCGACAGGCGGCTTGTTCGTCCGCTTGCCAACCACGGCGAACTGCGCGTTGGCGGAGCCCGAGCCGCTGTTCGCCAGCGTGAGCGTGACGTGCCGCGGGTAGCCATCCATCTCGTAGTCGCCCTTCCATTCGCCTACCAAGTCCTTGCCGATCGCGGTGCTCCGGCGCGGTGGGTCCACCTGCGGCGTCCCGGTTTTTCGGACTGAAAAAGGCGCGCTGTTTCCAGCCTGCACGAAATTTCCGCTTAGGACATCGCCGCCCTCCGAGAGGCTCCCTTGAAACTTCGCTGGGCCAACACTTTCATTCCCAAGCGCGTCCTTGATCACGAAAGAGATTTCGTTCGCCTTCACTGCGAAATCGGCAAGCGGCACGCCCTTCACCCCGAGTCCCTGGATGATCACCGAACCAGTCAATTCCTTTTCCCCGGATCCTTTGAGATCGATGATCAGAGGAAGCTCACGCCCGGGAATCTGAATCGAACCCTCCCAGCGGCCCGACATTTCTTTCGCCGCAGCGAAAGCCGAACTCGCGAGGAGAAGAGCGACTGTCGTGAGTCGGAATAAGATGCTCATCGGAAGTGATCAACAATTGGGATGCCGGAGACATATGCAGAGCGCATACCAACCGGGTCCAAAAGCCGTAAGTAGCTGATAGCAATCATTTTCGGGTTCTCGCGCACGCTGTGGAAAAATGAAAATTGTTCCGCCTCCGGGATTCTGCGGTTTCGGTTTTGAGAACTTCCAAATCGGTCGAATCGCCTGTCAAAAATCGGGCTAAAAATCTCCGGTTACGAGCACGAGACCTGCTTCTTCAAAGCACATGCAAGCGACTCTCCCGCACCAACCAACTGTGATGAAATTCAAAAACACCGTTTCCAAGGCTGCCGCCGCGCCGGTGAACAACTGCGCCTCGGTGGAAATTCACTCCTACCTCGCGGCTCGCGATCTTCTCCTCCGGGAAGTCGAAGCCAACCCCACCGAAGCGAATCTGCGCCGCGCCCTGGCGGCAAACGAGTTCGCGGAAAATTGCCTTCGCCCAGCCCGCTCGCCTTACCAGGCGCAATCGCTGCCCGAAGCCGAAGCCGCCCGCGAACGCAAGCGCTGCTCCGCCATCAAAGCGCGGCTCGCTCACATTCGCGCCGGCACGCATCGCCGCGCCGCCTGATTTTTCGCTGGCCGATAATTCCGTTAGGCCGATCCGGCTCAGGCCGGAGCTGTGACCTGGCGAAAGGCGGCGAGAAACGCTTCCATTTCCGCTTTTTTCCCGATCGTTAGGCGCAAATGATTCGGCATCGCCCGAAATAACCGGCCCACCTGCACCTTGCGCTGTTTGAGCGACGCGATCAGCGGCACGACCGGCCGTTTCGCATCGAACATGATGAAATTCGCCTGCGAAGGAATTCTCTCGTATCCCAGCTTCGCCAGTTCATTCACGGTGAAGGCCCGGGTCTCGGCGTTCAGTTGCCGTCGTTTCGCGATCTCGGCGGAATCCGGCACGCTGGCGGTGGCGGCGACCAGCGCCATGAGGTTGGCGCTGTCCCACGACTGCCGTTCGCGCAGGCGCTCGATCGGGTAGGATTGCGCCACGGCATAACCGCAGCGCAGACCCGCCATCCCATAGATCTTGGAGAACGTCCGGGCCACGATCAGGTTGGGATGATCCTTCACCAGCGGAATCATGCTCTCGTAATCAGGGCTGTCGGCGTAATGATGATAGGCCTCGTCCACCAAAACGATGGTGTCGTTAGGCACTTTCTCGATGAACTCGCGCACTTCCTTCTGCGGAGTGATGCTGGCGGTCGGGTTGTTCGGGTTGCAGATGTAGATCAGCCCTTTTTTCGCCGCCTCCAGCATCTTCGGCAGGTCATGCCGGAAATCCGAAGTGAGCGGGATTTGGGCGGTCTCCGCCCGGTTGAGCTTGGCGTGGTAGAGGATGGCCTCGAAGGTCGGGTCGGCCACCACGAGGGTGCCCGCGCTTTTCTCGCTCGTTAGGGGGCCGGTGAAAACGTCGGCCGCCAGTTTCAGGATTTCCCCCGAGCCATCGCCGGGCAGGATTTGCGCGCGCTCCACTCCGTTTAGCTTGGCGAGCGCCTCGACCAGCGCGTCGGCCTCGTCGTCCGGATAACGACAGGCTTGGCCGTAAGCGTCGGTCATCGCCTTGAGCGCCGCCGGCACGGGGCCATACGGATTTTCGTTCGAACTCAAGCGCACGACGCTCGCCGTCGCCGAAGCCGTCGCGGCCTCGACCGGCGCGGTCTTGGCAAGGGAAAGCGCGGGCCGCGTGACCGCGGCGGCCGCGCCCACGCCTAACAACTGCGCAAACTTGCGCCGGGAGATGCTCATCGTGTTGAGAGTAGAGTGCTCCTCGTCGCCCTACTTCTGCCGGGCGTAACTGATCTCCATTGTTTTCACTTCCTTGCCGCCGCGCATCTCATACCACTCCATCAGCATGTGATCCTTGTCGGTCAGTTTCAGGGTTTCACGGATCTGCGTTTTCATCCCGGGCATTGCTTCGTATTCACCGGAGTAGGTGAAGGTCTTGCTCGCTTCGTCGTAGGTGCCGTCGACCATCATGATCCCGGTTCCCATGTTATCGATCCAGGTGCTGACAAACTTCTGCTTCACGTTGTCATAGCCTTCCATGCCATGGCCCATGAAGTCCATCGTCTGCATTTTGCCGTCGGCGCCCGGCATCTCCATTTTGCCTTTCACATCCATCTCGACATAGCGGCCGCCCATCATTGACTTGCGGGTCGCGGTGCCCTTGGATTCATCCGGCTTGCTCGACGGGTCGCCGTTCATCCACATCTTCACTTTGTAACTCCAGGTGCCGTCGAGACTTTGGAGGAGCTTGTGATTCTCGTTCGTCTTCGATAGCTCCATCATCTTGGCCATCATCTCCGGGTCCATTCCCCCGGCGGCGGCCGGCGTTGGATCCCCGGCCGATACCGGTGCGATCAGCAGGCACGCGGTCAATCCCGCGAGCGTGGTTGTGACTGCAATCTTGAGCGTTTTCATGGCGCGATCTTTTTCCGTCCCGACTCTCGGCGTCAAGCCAATCCATCCCGCGACCGGCACTCACCCAATCGCGAGAAGAATGCGATGGAGCAGATTGGCCGGGAACACGCCCAAGAGAAGCGTGGCAGTGGCGAGCAGCAGAATCGTTAGGCGAGAGAGAAAGTCGGGTCGGAAAGCGAAGCCGGATCCGTCGCCTTGATCGACAAAAATCGCCTTCAGAACGATCAGGTAATAATAGAGCGAAACGAGGCTGCCGAAGAGGGCGAGCGCCACGAGCCAGACGAGACCGTGGTTCGGGCCAGCGCGGAATGCCGCACTGAAAAGATAAAACTTCCCGAAAAATCCGACGAGAGGCGGAAGGCCGGCGAGCGAGAGCATGAAGACCGCCATGCAAGCGGCGAGAAGGGGCGAACGGGTGCGCAGTCCGGCGAAATCGCGCAGATCGTCGCCACCGGTTTCGCGCCTAACGAACCCAACGATCCCGAAGGCGCCGACCAGGGTGATCGCGTAAACCGTGGTGTAAAAGAGCGTCGCGGAAAAACCCTCCCGCCCCATCGCGACCAGCCCGAGGAGGGTATAACCGGCATGCGCGACGGCGGAATAGGCGAGCAAGCGGCGCACGTTTTTTTGCACGAGGGCGACGAAATTTCCGATCAGGATCGATAGTGCCGCCAGCACGGCGAGGATCGGCGTCCAACCGGCCACCATCGCGTGCCAGTCCGCGCTCCCATGCGCGGGCGCGAAGCCAACGAGCACGATTTTTCCCAGCACGACAAACGACGCCACCTTCGAACCCGAAGCGATAAAGGCCGCGGTCGAGACCGGCGCGCCCTGGTAAGCGTCCGGCGCCCAGAGATGGAACGGCGCTGCCGCGATTTTGAAAGCGAACCCGATCAGGGTCATGATGATGCCGGCCGCGAGGAGCGGCTCGACTGGCGTAGTCGTTAGGCGTTCCCCCACTGCCGCGAGCGAGGTCGTCCCGGTCAGACCGTAGACGAAACTCAGCCCAAAAAGCGTGACCGCGCTTGCCATGCTGCCGAAGAGAAAATACTTCAAACCCGCCTCGGCCGAGGCTTTTTCCGTCTTGGCAAACGCCGTCAGGACGTAAAGCGAGAGCCCGGTCAGCTCGAGCCCGATAAAAATCATGAGCAGCTCTTCACTCCCGACGAGGAGGAGGAGGCCGACCGTGCCGAGCAGAATCATCGCAAGGTACTCGCCCTGGTTAGGCAATGGGCGCTCGCTTCGCACCAGCAGGACGGTAAAAAAGGCCAGCACCAGGCAGATGAGCTGGAAGAGCGAATTGAGCGGCGAGATCACCAGCATGCCGTGAACGAGATTCGCGTGCGCCGGCAGCCTGACGATCACTGTCGCAGCGATTGCCAGACCCAGTGCCGCGACGAGTGCACACAGGCCCGGCGCAGCCGGTCTAGCGGCGGACGCGTCGCCCGCCAAGGATTTCGCCGCGCCCCCCGTGCCCGCATTGCCTGCGACTGACACGGTCGCCCCTACATTCCTGCGTCCGGTGACGAGGCCGATTGTCAGCACCACCAGCGCGGTCACCACCACAATCGCCTCCGGCGCGGCCAGCTTCAGCAATTCGAGGTAATTCATCGCTGGAGAAACCTCATCGTTTCCACCGCCGGCATGATGCGATCGAAGAGCAGCTTGGGATAAAGCCCGACCGCAAGCGTCGCGAAAATGAGCAGACTGGCGCCGAGTTTTTCGGGCCACGTCGCCGGTTCGTCAGGCAAATGAATTTCCTTCCCGGCGCGACCGAAGCGATCTTCACCGAAGAAAGATTTCTTCAGCGCGCGGAGAGTAAACGCCGCCACCAGCACCATCCCGACACCGGTGATGCCAACGGCGAGCGGAAATGTCTTCCAGGCGCCGATCAGGATCGTGATTTCCGCCGCGAACCCGCTGAATCCCGGGATGCCCATCGAGGCCGCCGACCCCGCCACGAAAGCGCAGGCGAGAAATGGCATCGCGCGTCCGAGACCGAGCGCGGAAAGTTCATTCAAGTTTCGAGTATGAGTTCGGTGGTAAATCGCGCCAGCCAGGGCGAAGAGGAGCGCGCCGATTACCCCGTGCGAGAACATTTGCAGGACCGCGCCCGAGACGCCGAGAACATTCCCGGCCGCCAGCCCGAGCAGGACGAAGCCCATATGGCTCACGCTCGAGTAGCCGATGACAAACTTGAGATCGTTCTGGCGCAGCGCGACCGCCGCCGCGTAAACGATCCCGATGACGGCGAAGATCGCGATCCATTTATTCCACATCTGGAAGCCTAACGGAAAGAGATTGAGCGCGACACGAAGGGCGCCGTAAGCCCCGAGCTTCATCACGATGCCCGCGAGCAACATCGAGCCCGCCGTCGGGGCCGCGACGTGACCGGTTGGCGCCCAGGTGTGAAGCGGCCAGATGCCGCCAAGGACGGCAAAGCCCAGGAACAAAACCGGAAAGGCCCAGCTTTGCAGCGCGGGAGCGAACGGGAAGCGCGCCAGCGTTGGGAGATCGAGGGTATGCGCGCTGGTGTAGATGGCGAGAATGCCGATGAAGACGAGCGCGCCGCCAAAGAAGGAATAAAGCGTCAGCTTCATCGCGCCGTATTCCTTGTTCGTCGAACCCCAGATCGCGATCAGGAAATATTTCGGGACGATGACCAGCTCGTAGAAGACAAAAAAGAGAAAGAGATCCGCGCTCAGGAAAACGCCATAGGAGCCGGCCACGACGAGGAGGAGCCAGAAGAAGAACTCGTTAGGCCGGTTCTCGACCTTCCAGGAAAAAAGAACCGCGCAGACCGCGGTCAGGCCGGTCACGAGCGTGAGCGTGAGACTGATCCCGTCGGCCGCGAGATGGTAATTCATCCCGAGCGCCGGCACCCAGGGCACGCGCACGATCGTCGTGAAGTGCGCGAAGTCAGTTTGCCGGTCGAAAAACGACGCGAGGCTGATCGCGAACCCGCCCGCGGTCACCGCGAGCGCGGCCCAGCGGGTCAGGATTCGAGGCAGAAACAGCAGCAGCACCGCCCCGGCGAAGGTGAGGTAAATCGTCCAGGCGATCATCGGCGTGTGAATTCTGGGGAGCGCACGCGCCTCGCGTGCTCTTTTCGGCCCCTCGCCGAAAAGCCTCTCCTTTCTGGGAGAACTGCGGAGCGTAGAGAAAGTTCGCGATGGCGAGGGCGCCATCTCCAGCACGCGGGGCGCGTGCGCTCCCCAAAATTCACAAACGGGCGCATGATTGCCGTACTCATTAGCCTAACAGTCGCGCCATTTGCGTGACGGTGGTGTTGAAGATCGCGAGGACGAACTGCGGATAAATACCGACCGCGAACATGAGGAGCGTGACCGGGATGACGATCCATTTTTCGCCCAGACGAAGATCGGCAAACTGGCCACAGCTTTGCGCGAGCGGGCCGCTGAAGAGCGCCTGCATCGCGCGCAGGAAAACTATCGCGGTGATGAGCAGCCCGAGGACCGCGACCGCGGTGTAGCCGGCCGCGAGGGCGAAAGAGCCTTTGAAAATCAAAAATTCGCCGACAAAACCATTCAACCCGGGCAGGCCTAACGACGAAAACATCGCCACACTCATCCAGCCACAGAGCAGCGGAGTGCGTTGCATCAGGCCGCCGAAATCATTTAGCCCGCGCGCCCCGCGTCGTTGCTCGAGCAGGCCGACAAAGAAGAAGAGCGCGGCGGCAGTAATCCCGTGATTGAAAATCTGCAGAAAAACTCCACTCAGCGCGGCCTGCGCTTCGGCCGGCGGAACGACCGCGGTCGCGGTCACCGCGAAAAGCCCGAGCATGCAATAACCGAGGTGATTGATCGACAGATAGGCAACCATCCGTTTCAGGTCCGTCTGCGCCCAGGCGGCAAGCGAAGCGAAGATGATTGAGCAAACTGCGAGGCCGAGCAGCCACGGCCCGGCGACCCGCATTTCGTTAGGGAAAAGCGGCAGGAGGAGCCGGATGAAACCGTAAACGCCCATCTTGGAGAGCGCGCCGGTCAGGACCATCGAGACCCCGGTGGGCGCGGCTTCGTAGGCGTCGGGCAGCCAGGTGTGAAACGGAAAAAGCGGCACCTTTACTGCCAGCCCGAGAAAAATCCCGGCAAAGGCAAGCCAGGCCATTTTGCCCGAGAGGAGGTCGCCTTTCCCAAGCGCCGCCAGCTCGGCGAAATCGAAGGTTCCCCTAACGAAATAGATGTAGAGGAACGCGAGCAACATCGCGACGCTCCCGAGGAAGGTGTAGAGGAAAAACTTGGTCGCGGCCCGGTCGCGCTTTGGTCCGCCCCAGATTTTGATGAGCAGGAACCCAGGGATCAGGCTCATCTCGTAGAACAAAAACCAGAGGACGAAATTCTGTGCGGTAAAGGTGCCGTAGAGCGCGGCCTGCATCACGAGCATGAGCGCGCAAAAAGCGCGGCCGCGGACCTGCGCGAAGAGGGCAAAAGGAAAAACAAGCGAGGTCAGGAGAACGAGGAGCAGGCTCAGGCCGTCGATCCCGACTTGCAGCTCGGCGCCGATCGCCGGAATCCACGCATGGCGCGCGACCATTTGCAGACCAGCGATAGCCGGATCGAAATCGCGCCAGAGATCAAGCGCGAAGAGCGCGGTGATGAGGCAGCTCCCGAGCGCGATGTGCCGCGCGTAGTTGCGTGGCGCCACGCTGACGAAGAGCGCCCCCAGAATCGGGATGAAGATGAGGCCGGCGATCAGGTGAGCCATGCGTAGAAAAGGAGAAGCGCCAGCAGCCCGACGGCGATGACGCCGAGATAAGTTTGGACCTGACCGGAATGCCGCACCGAAACCAACCGGCCCAAACCGCGCACGACGCCGGTCGCGTCGTTGACCCCGGCATTGATCCCGCGCTCGTCAAAGCCCTTCGTCAGGCTGCCAACAAGCTGACCGAGCCCGCCTATCAAACGGACCAGACCGTCCCAAAAATAGCGATCGAGAAAATCGGCGAGCCGGGCTGCGAAACGGGCGACGGCGAGAATCGTCCAGTCGTAAAGTTCATCAAGCCACATGCGGTTCGCGAGAAAGCGAAAGAGCGGCGGCGCGGCGCGCTCAAGCGGATCGACTTCACCCGCGCCGCGATAGAAAAACACGCCGAGCCCGATCCCGAGCGCGACCAAAACGAACGCCACATAAAGGCCCGGCTGGATGAGCGACCCGAGATCGACCGCAGCCTTTTCACCTAACAAAAAATCGTGCAGCCACGGCCAGGCGGGTGTGAGCACGACGCTCAAGGCGATCGCGCAAAGCGCGAGCACCACGAGCGGCCAGGTCATGACCGCCGGGCTTTCGTGCGCATGTTCCGCGGCGGCGCGGCGGCGACCGAAGAAGACGTAGATCATCTGACGCGTCATGTAGAGAGCTGTCAAAACGACACCGGCGAGCATGAGATAATGCGGCACGCGCGAGACCGACCAGAGCGAGGTGGCGTGGAGAATTTCCTCCTTCGTCCAGGCGCCAGCGAAAAAAAGCGGCACGCCGCTCAATGCCATCATGCCGACGGCGTAGGTGAGAAAGGTTACCGGCATGACCCCACGCAGACCGCCCATCCGGCGGATGTCCTGTTCCTCGTGACAGCCGTGAATGACGGAACCGGAGCCGAGAAAGAGGAGCGCCTTGAAAAAACCGTGCGCCAGCAGGTGCATGATACCGGCCGCAACCCCGCCTACGCCTAACGACACCATCATGAGACCGAGCTGGGAGACGGTCGAGTAGGCGAGAATGCGTTTGATGTCGGCCTGGGCGAGCGCGATCAGGGCGGAGATGAGCGCGGTGATGACCCCGATCCAGACCACCACGGTGAGCGAGGTCGTGACGCCGCCGATCGCGCCTAACGAGAAGATGGGATAGACTCGCGCGACCAAAAAGACGCCTGCCGCGACCATGGTTGCGGCATGGATGAGCGCGCTCACCGGAGTTGGACCCTCCATGGCGTCGGGCAACCAGACGTGGAGCGGGAACTGGCCCGACTTGCCGGCCGCCCCGCAAAAAATGAGCAAGGCAATGGCGGTGGCGACCGCGCCTAACGACAGCAGACCCGCATTTTCGAGCGCGCCGTTTCCGCCATCGTAGAAAAGCAGCGTCCCGCTGCGCCCGTAAAGCCAGAGCATTCCGAGAAAGAAGCCAATGTCACCGATCCGCGTGGTGATAAACGCTTTCTTCGCCGCGGCCGCGGCGCTCGGTTTGTGAATCCAGAATCCGATCAGGAGATAAGACGCGAGCCCGACCAGTTCCCAGCAGATGAAAAGCAGGAGGAGGCTGTTCGCAATCACGACGCCCAGCATGGCGGCGGAGAAAAACGAGAGATAAGCGAAGAAGCGGCCGAAATTTTTATCCGCCGCCATGTAGCCGACGCTGAAAACAAAAATACAGAGGCTGACAAACGTGATCATGACGAGCATGACCGCCGCCAGCGGATCAATCACGAAGCCGAGGCGCAGTGTCTGTTCGCCGAAAGTGAACCAGGTAAAGTTATGGAAGAGGCGGTAACCGGGCGTCGACAGGGTTGGCCAGAAAGCGCCGAGCGAGAGAATGAGCGCGAGCACCTGCCCAGCGATGGCGAGCCCGGCGGCGAGCGGGCGCCGCGCGTTCGTTAGGCTTAAAATCAGGAGCGAAGCTGCGAGCGGCAACGCCGGGATGAGCCAGAGGTGAGCGACGATCCAGTTGCTCATCCTTTGAGTTGATCCATTTGGTCCACGTTGCTCGTGTGATAATGCCGGTAAACCGCGATCACGAGCGCGAGCCCAACCGCGGCCTCGGCCGCGGCGATCGCGATCGCGAATATCGTTACCATCACCCCGGTGGGCGGCGTGGGTTGCGGTGCGAAACGCCAGAAGGCGATGAAATTCAACCCGGCTGCCGCCAGCATCATCTCGATCCCGATAAGAATAAAAATGGCGTGCCGCCGGCTGAGCGCGGCGAGCAGGCCGACGCAAAAGAGCGCGGCCGAGACGATGAGAAAAGTGGCCAACGTGGGACTCATCGCGCCGCGCCCTCCTGGATTGGGGAGCGCATGCGCCTCGCGCGCTCTTTTCGGCGCCCCGCCGAAAAGCGAACGGAGAAAAAGTTCGCGCTGGCGAGGGCGCCAGCGCCAGCGTGCGAGGCGCACGCGCTCCCCCGAATGGCTCGCGCCTCCTTCATCGTTTTTCCTCCAGCACGAGGACGAGCGCGCCGATGAGCGCCGCGGTGAGAAGAACGCCGATGCACTGCAAGGGCCAGACGTAATCGGTCATGAGCGCTTCGCCGATCTGGCGCACGGTGAGCGCGGTGGTCAAGGCGGGAGGCGCGACGGCCGCGGCCGGCGTTTTCAGAATCGCCCAGAGCAAACCGCCGAAGACCGCCAGGGCGATGAGCGCCCCGCTCCAGTTAAAGCCATGAACCTTTTCCGCCTCGTGCCGGGTGAGGAGAATCGTGAACACAATCAGGACCGCGACCGCGCCGACATAAACAAAGACCTGGACGAGTCCGACAAATTCCGCGCCTAACAAAAAGTAAAACGCCGCGACGCCGACAAAAGAGAGCGCAAAAAAGAGCGCAGCATGGATCAGCTTCGGGAGGGTGGCGGCGGCGAGGGCGGCCGCCAGGGTCAGGATTGCGATGACGATG
>DASXYO010000032.1:0-1916 GCA_036502465.1 Chthoniobacterales bacterium | reverse complement strand
ACGCCGCCGGCTGGCGCGCAGTTCTTTGAAGTGCAATACACGACCGACCTGAGCGGTGAAACTGGCTGGACGAGCGCCGACGAAATGCCGAGCGCGGCCAAGGCGACCTTCGAAGGTCTGACCAGTGGCACACGCTACTCCTTCCGCGTGCGCGCCTGGGGCAACGGCAAGCCCGGCCCTTGGAGCACTCCGGTCCAGCAGATGGTCCTGTAAGCTATACGCCAGCCCTGCAAGGCTGAGTCGAGGCGTGTCGCATCCTATGTGCGGCACGCCTTTCTGCTTTTATCGTGAACCCGAAAGGCTTTGCGATGGCCCACCAGCTAGGCGCTGGAACCTCGAAGAGTAGCGACCGGCGGAAGCTGGCCGGCACGATAAGCCGGGACCCAGCTGGCGATGGCAACCGCGATGACGGCGAGCAAGGTTGCCCACAAGTAATGATGCCAGTCCGAGGCGACCGGAAAATAATCCGCGTAAAGCAATCCACGCACACGCAGCGGAATGTGCGAAACGCCGATGACGGCGAGCCCGCCAATGAGGCAACCGATGAGCGAGCCGAGCGCCGCGATGAGCGCTCCTTGCCAGAGAAAGATGGCGCTGATGTCGCGCCGGCTGTAACCGATCGAACGCAGGATCGCGATTTCCTTCACTTTCGAGAGCACGGTCATGGTGAGGACATTAAAAATCCCGAAGCCGGCGAGAAGAATAATGAGGGAAACCGTTATCGCGGTGGAAAGCCGCAGCGTGAGCAGAAGCTGGAGATTGGATTCCTCGCGCTCCTGCCAGCTATGCGCTTCGTGCTGAAAGAGCTGTTCGAAATGCTGGGCCAGCTCGGGCGCGGTCTCAGGATCGCGCAGCTTATAAATAATCATCGTCGCCGGGTAGGGTTTGCGCAGGAGGCGCTGGGCAATTTTCGATTGGCAATAGATGCGGGCGGAATCGACCGAGCCGACGCCGCTGCGGGCGATGGCTGCGACGTTGAAGCGCCAGTATTCGCCGCTCGGAGAAAGCAATTGCACCGGATCGCCAGCTGCGACCCCGAGTGCTTCCGCCAATCGCGAACCGACGATCACGGAACTCGGGTTATTCCGAAAATCTTCAAACTTTCCATCGATGATCTGCGTGCCGATATCGGTGGTGCGGAGATGCAGCTCGGGATCGATCCCGAACAGATTGACCGTCGCGTTTTCGAAGTCGGCTCGCGCGGTGAGGTTGCCCTGCAGGACAGGAGCGCAGGCCACGACATTCGAAAAACGCCGGCTGATCCGCATGATCTCGGAAGCGTTCGTGATTCCCTCAAAATAACGGCGGCGAGCGGCTTCCACCTTGGAATTTTTCGGGGCCACGAGGAGGTTGTCGTAGCGGGGACGAAACTGCGCCTTGAGCATGATCGCGCCGTTGCTTCCGAGGGTGGACTCGATAAAGCGCTGGGCGAAACCCTGGGTTTGCGCCTGGGTGCAGATGAAAATCGCGACGCCGAAAACGACGCCGCAAAGGCTGAGAATGAAGGCGCGTTTGCGATGAAATAGAAAACGCAGCGCGATGTGGAGCGTCGGCGTCACCGTGGCTTTTCCGCGGGGAGGCGCCGGACGCTTCGTCGCCTAACGAATTGTCCGGGCTTCAATTTGTCCTGCTCCGAGACCACGATCCGATCGCCTTCCTTCAACCCGTCGAGAATTTCGGAGAATTCGAGCGTTCGATAACCGACCTTGACGGTCCGCTTGTCAATCACCCCGAGGTTTACTCGCCAGACCTGGTCGACCAGGACGGCGCGGCTCGGGGCGAGGAGCGCATTCTCGTGCTTGCCGGTGATGATGTTCATCTCGCCGGTCATGCCGGCGAGCAGATTTTCCGGCGGATTCTGGAGGTCGAGCAGGACGGTGTAGCGTTGCGTATCGGGATCGGCCGCGGGAACGATG
>DASXYO010000031.1:0-9104 GCA_036502465.1 Chthoniobacterales bacterium | reverse complement strand
CAAACCGTCTCACGCGACGAAAATCCGCGTTTCCATCAACTGCTGACGGAGTTTGAACGCCAAACCGGCTGCGCCGTTCTCGTAAATACCTCGTTTAACGTCCGTGGCGAGCCGCCGGTCTGCACGCCGGCGGATGCCTATCGCTGTTTTATGCGGACCGGGATGGATTTCCTCGTGCTCGGCAATTTCCTCGTCGCCAAAACCGCACAACCGAAACCCGACCCGCAACACGCCGATGAACTTCTCTCCGCTAGCCTGGATTAACGCGGAATATCGCAAGCTCGATCGCTCCCCGCGAGCGCTGCGCAAGTTCGGCTTCACGATCGCCGGCGTCCTTCTGCTCATCACTCTCCTGCTCGTGTTCCGTCATCGCGAAACGGCTTGGGCTTGGGGCGTGGTTGGGCTCGGGTTCTTCGTCGCTGGCTTCGTGGCGCCGAGCTGGCTCGGACCGTTTCATCGCCTTTGGTTAAGTTTTTCGATCGTCCTCGGAGCGATCATGACACCCGTCATCCTGACGATTTTTTTCTTCGCGGTTGTGACGCCGGTTGGGCTACTGCAACGTCTCTTCGGGAAGCGCAGTATCGAGCTGCGCTTCAGGACGCAGGACGAAAGCTACTGGCGGGAGCGACCGGCACGGGCGGCTGACTACGAAAAACAGTATTGATCTCCGATGAGTGGCAAATTTTCCATCGCCCGTGAATTCTTCACCTTCCTGCGCGCGCGCAAGAAGTGGTGGATCGCGCCGATTCTCATCCTGCTCCTGCTCATCGGACTTATCCTCGTCCTGACGGAAGGTTCGGCTCTCGCGCCGTTCGTTTACAGCCTGTTTTAGTCGTTAGGCGCTGGTCGGCAAATGGTGCGACTTGATCGGGCAATTCGCGCATCCCGGATCGCCCTCCGGGCGCAACATGTTGCGCCGCAACCGCTGGAATTCTTCGCCGTGAAAAATCTCGTCCAGCGTTTTGCCCTCGCTCAGGAATCCGAGCGGCTTCTCGTGCCACGGGCAGGGCAGCACCTCGTTCTGGTCGCGCACCATGATCTCCGAAAACGGGCGATTGCAGAAAGTGGTCGCAAATTCCTCGGCCACCGTTCCCTCCCACGAGGAATGTTGGCGCGACGGCGGATGCGGAACATTCTCGCCCGCGGGGTCCGGCTCAACTCGCTCGAAATCCTCCCAGCGAATCGGCGGCTGCTCCGCCGCTCCATCCCACGGCGGCGCATCGACAAAGGGCGGCGGAAGATAAATCGCCATCCCAAGCCGCTTCGCTTCCGCAGAAATCTGTGGGCGATAGAAATTGTATTTACCAGGATGATTTGAGAGTAGATCGTCCGGCGCAAACCAGGTGCCGATCGGTACCACATGCCGGAAATCGATCGACTCCGCGCCGAGTGTCTGCGCCATTTTCAGAAACGCCGGAGCCTCGTGGATATTCCGGTTCATCATCACGAAATTAAAAACAAACGCCGGCCGGCTCACACCGCAGCGCACTCGCAGATCGCGTAACGCCATGATGTTGCCGACGAGTTGCTCATAGCGGCAACCGACGCGGATCGATTCGAGCAGTTCCTTGCTCACGGCATCGATCGAGAAAAGCAGCCGCGCCACACCCGTCTCGATGATTTTGTTCCGGATCGGCGCCCGCATGAGCATGGCGTTGGTGCAAAATTCTATCTCCACCTGCGGATGCTCCCGCGCGAGATAATCGAGGATGCCCGGGAGATGCTTCGAGATGAGCGGTTCATCGCCGCAGGACAACATGACCTGCCGCACCGACGGCCCGATCTGGTCGAAGAGCCGGCGAAATTCATCGGTCGTCAATTGCTGGGTCGGACGCTTGAAGATGGCGTCGTCGCTGAAGTGGCACATCACGCAGCGCAGGTTGCACTTGTTGATAATGTCGAGCCGCAGCGTGAGTCCGGGTGCTTTGCCTAACGACCGCTCAAAACGCAATTCGGGTCCATCCGCATCCGGCCCGACGGCGCGCGCGGTGCTTTCGTTTAACTCAATCTGCTGCACATCGCGTGTCTCGAGCCGAACCGGCACGCGATGCCATCCGGCCTTCAATTCCACCCAGAGTTCTGTCTCACCATGGAGTGCCCGCGAAGCCGTCGTTAGGCGAAATCCGCTCTGCGCGCCGCCCGGATAGCCCGGATGGGCCGCACCGACGTCGTGTCGTTCAAAACCAAACGGCACCTGCTCCCAGCGCAAGTCAGCCGGGGCGAGATAAAGCGCGCGGATCGGCGAGGTCGCGAGGCACCAGCCTTCGAGCCGCTCGATGCGTTCGCCGGTGGGATCGCGACGCGCCAGGTCGCTGCAGAAAAAGAGGTGATCGCCCATGGAAAACCGGGTCGTTAGCTTACGTGCTCCGCCGGGAAATGCACGCTGACCGCGGCTGAATCAGGCTTGCGCAGTTCAGGGTGCCAGCAAAGATGAGCTGAACCGCGTGCCAGCAATTCTTTCATACCTGCGCCGTCTCGGGATTCTGCCCCGAGTCCGCGTCCTGTTCTTTTTCCATGAGACGACCTGGAGCGGCGCGCCCATCCAGCTGTGGCACGTCGTAAAGGCGCTCCAGGCACGCGGATTTGAGGTCGCCGCCGCGGTTCCAAAGCCCGGCTCACCGGAGTCCGGGCCGATTTCCGGTTTGCTCGCGGAAATGGGCGCGAAAGTTTATCCGATTGTCGATCTCTCCGCGCCGCCCCGGTTCGATGAACTCAGTGTCTTATGCCGCGATAGCGACGTCGTCGTCGCCAACACCCTCGTGATGTGGGCGGCGGTGCACTCGGCGCACGCCGCAGGCATCCCGGTGATCTGGTACATTCACGAAAGCCAGGTCGCGGAGCGATTGCTCGCGAACAACCCCGGGATGCAACCGGCCCTCGAAATGGCTGATCTCGTCGTCATGCCCACGCGCCGGACCGCGCAGCTCTACGCGGCGTTCACTCAGCGTGCGATCGAAGTTGTGCCCTATGGAATCCCAGCGGTCGCGGAACGGCCATCGTGTTTCAGAGAAGGCGCGCCAGTGCAGTTCCTTCTTCTCGGAAGTTACGAAAAGCGCAAGGGACAGGACCTTTTTCTTGAAGCGATCGCGCAAATCCCAAAGGAAACCGGGAAACGCGGCGTTTTTCGAATGGTGGGTCGCAAATTGGAAACGGACTTTTACGACGAACTCATGCACCGAGCGGCAGCCTTGCCTAACGTCAAGCTAAGCGGCGCACTGGACCACGACGCAGCGCTCGTCGCGACGAGCGGGGCCGATGTCCTGGTCTGCGCTTCCCGCGATGAGACGATGCCGATCGCGATTCTGGAAGCGATGAGTCTCGGCAAGACGATTGTCAGCACCGACGTGGGTGGGATCTCGGAATGGCTGACCTATGGCGAGAACGCGTTCATCGTTCCGTCCGAGAACAGCGCCGCGCTCGCGCAGGCGCTGAGCCGATGCCTGCACGAGCCCGGACTCGTGGCAACGTTAGGCGCAAACGCCCGCCGAACGTTTGCCAAAAATTTCTCGATCGATCGACTGGGGGAGACATTCACTCGCTTAATCAAAGAGGTGAGAAGGAAACGATGACGTATCAGGAATGGATCGCCGCTTACGACACGTTGACGCCGGAGCAGCGCGACGCGCTCCGTCACGAGGTCGCCGCATTGGCCGAGCAGCCGCTCGTCTCGGTCCTGATGCCGGTTTACAATTCCAATTTCACATTCCTCAGAGAAGCGATCGAGTCGGTCCGCGGCCAGATTTACGCAAACTGGGAATTGTGCATCGCCGACGATTGCTCGACCAACGATGAGACCCGTCCTTTTCTCGAAGAAATGGCGAAGGGCGACTCGCGCCTGAAACTTTTCCTACGGGAGGAAAACGGTGGGATCGCGCTCTGCTCAAATTCCGCGCTCGCGCTGGCACGAGGCGAATGGTGTGCGCTCCTCGACCAGGATGATCTGCTGGCGGAGAACGCATTCGCCGAAGTCGTGCGCGAGATCGGACGCCATCCCGAAGCCGGACTGATCTACTCCGACGAGGATTTCGTCGATTCGTTAGGCGCGCGGACCAACCCGTTCTTTAAACCGGATTGGAATCCCGAGCTTTTTCTTGGCCAGAATTACCTCAATCATCTCGGCGTTTATCGCACCAGCCTGCTGCGCGAGATCGGCGGGTTCCGGGCTGGATTTGAAGGCTCGCAAGACTACGATCTCGCTCTGCGCTGCAGCGCGCGCCTGCGCGGCGAACAAATTCGGCACCTCCCACGTGTCCTTTATCACTGGCGGATGGTCGCGGGCAGCCTGGCCGATCGGCCCGACGCGAAACCGGACGCGCGACACGCGGCGCGGCGCGCGCTCAACAGTTATCTACAGGAACGCGGAATCGCTGCCCGCGCCGAGGCTTGTCCGGAAAATGCGGAGTCGCATCGCGTTATTTACAAGCTTCCCGCAGCACGACCGAGCGTGACAATCCTGGGCGTGACGCCTTTGCCCGAAACCGATTATCCGGTCCTCGAATTCATCCCTTTGGAGCCGGGAGCAGCTTCGGCAAATGCCAACGCGGAGAGAGCCGGAGGAGACATCCTCGTTTTCCTGGGCGACGCGGTTTGCGCGGCGGAGCCGGGCTGGCTGAGCGAGATCGTTAGGCAAGCGGCCCGGCCGGAAGTGGGCGCGGTCGGCGCACGGCTCTGGTCGCCGGAAGGAACTCTTGAAGGTGGCGGTCTCATACTTGGTCTCGGCGGAATCGCCGCGCCCGCCTGGCGCTACTCGCCACGCGGTCATCCCGGCTATTTTAATCGTGCCTGGCTCCAGCAAAATCTTTCGGCAGTCTCGGGTAGCTGCCTGGCGATTCGTCGCAGCGCGTTTCAGCAGCTGGGAGGATTCGATTCCGAGAATCTACCGCATCATTTTTACGATATCGATCTCTGCCTGCGACTGCAGGAAAATCGTCTGCAAATTATTTGGACGCCTTATGCCAGCCTGAGCCTGGATCGCGTCGTCACCGACGAGGCCGCCAACACTTCCCCGGAGGCTGAATACATGCGGAAGCGATGGGGCCGCATCCTGGGGGACGATCCGTTTTATAATCCAAACCTATCGCTGGATTTACCCGGATTTACGCTTGCGATTCCACCGCGGGCTAATGCACTCCAACGACAGCCCCCTGAGACAGGAGCACAAGGATATTGATGGCCAATTGTAATCCCATGACTGCGAAGTAACTCGCGCGAGATGTCCGCTGCCAAAAGAACCAGACACCGATGAAGAGTAAAGCAGCCGCCAGTGATTGATAGCCGTGTAAGACCAGGAGAGCCGGGCAACTAAAGATTGCCCCCAAAGCCAGGCCCGGTCCGATCAGGCCGAACCAAATCCAAGGCCGGAGATTTGGCGTAAGAGCGCATTCCGCGAAGGCAGGATAAACAATCAGCAAACCGACGGCCCCGGGCAGGCAGTAGAGAAATTGCGCAACTACCGTCGCAAATTGAAACGGATAGACGCGAAACATTACGGGCGAGATAAGAGAAAGGAAATTCCAAAGTCTTACCCATAGAAAGTTCACCGGCGAGCTCAGCGGGATTTCTGTGTTTGGCCCCGACAGGTTTTGGGCAATCAGATCGGAAGGAATCTGCAAGATCACCCTGGTCCAAAAAAACCAGGGAGTGACTAAAAGAACAAAGGTAACGAGGTAGGCGCCCGTCGCATAGAAGCCGGACTTTCCTCGCCGGAATTGAAAGAGGTAGAACAGACCGAGGAATCCCGCGAAGACGATCGCATACGGATGGGAGTGATAGGCGAGCGCCATCAAAGCCCCAACCACTGCAGCATGATGTCCCTTCCGGTGCGAATTCCAGGCCAGCAGGATAAAAAAGCCGGCCAGCGCTTTCGGCCAGGTGTAGATGGTTTGGGCGAGAAAGTAAGGGCAGGTAATGTAAAGCAATGTGGCGGGAGCTACGATCGGTTCTGCTCCAAAAGAGGTGAAGAACAGGATAACTCCCAGTAGTAGGAGCGAATTCAAAACCATCCCGACGATCTCGAATTGCTCGAAGTAGCTGCCTGTATTTAGCTGCATGACATCCGGACATTTGCGCCCCAAAAAGTTTTTCGAACCGAGGCGGGGATGGTCGCGCGGCGCTCCGCAGGCAACGCGAAAGGGCAGCGCGACAAGCGACATCAGGATAGTCCGGTTGGACACTTCATTGCCCGGTAGGATTGGTCTTTGCTCTTTGAAGGAGACGCCGCGCAGGAAGTATTCCGACACGGCAAAGGGAATGTAATTATCTGCCGGCGATCCAGTGAGAAATTGGAGCTTCACATTCAGAGTATGTTCCTGGGAGAGGTATTGCCCGTCCGGTAAAGGGTCGGGGTAGCGCACCCGCAGGTGAAGGAGTCCCAGGCACCCCAGAAGGAGAAGAACCCACAAAGCGAGAGAGACTTTCGTGGCCGACGGCAGCGTGCTCCTAAACTCGGAGAGCAGCTTCACCCGCAGGACATAAATCGCGCTGGCCAGAGTGAGCCCGACGAGAAGAAAGACAAAGGCCCAGCGCAGCGGAGGAAAAGCAGCGATCCCCCACCCGACCAGACCGTGCAGGACGACGCCGGCACCGGCGCCATAAACGATCAGGCTGAGCCCACGAAGAGCGGTCAGGAGACGAAGAGAAGCAATCCCGTTACAAAGGAGGGAAAATACAACCCAGAGAAGAAGTCCTAACGCTGCGGCAAAGGGAAGTTGGGTCACCGGTGGTAGATATCTTTCAGCTTGATGAGTCTTGTCCGTCTTCCATTGGTCAGCAACATCTGATGCGGGCGACGGCAGATCCTCGCGTCCGGCCAGCTTGGACCTCTGCTCATGTTTCGCTGCTGTCGCGATTTGCAATTACTCACTGCCGCGGAACGTTAGGGCGGCGATGCGCAAAACCCGAATCATCTGTACTCTCGGACCTGCCTCCGAGGCGTCCGAGGTCATCGAAAGGATGATCCTGGCCGGAACGGACACCTTTCGGCTCAACATGAGCCACGCAAAACACGAATGGGTGCGCGAAATCGTGCCCCGCGTGAGGTCGATCGCGCAAAAATGCGAACGCAACGTCGGCCTGCTCCTCGATACCCAGGGCCCGGCAATTCGTACCGGGATGCTGACGAAGGATCTCGAACTCGCGGTCGGCGATACGATCGAGATCACGATTGGCGACGCGAAAGCAACCGAACCGAATTCGATCACGGTCAACTACGACGGCCTGATCGATGACGTCTCGGTCGGCGACATCGTCCTGCTCGACAACGGCCTCATGCAGGTGCGCGTGCAGGAAAAGAAGGACAACCGCATTCGCACCACGGTCCTGACTGCTGGCACGCTTGGTTCGCGCCGGCACATCAATCTCCCCGGCGTCCACGTAAACCTCCCTGCCCTCACGCAAAAGGATCTGGCCGATGTCGCCCTCGGGATCGAGCTGAAGGTCGATTTCGTGGCCTTGAGTTTCGCTCGCAAAAAAGAAGACCTCGATCAACTCCGCCGGCTTTTGCGCAAAGGCGGGAGCAGCGCCGCCGTCGTGGCCAAGATCGAAAGCGCGAGTGCGGTGCACGATCTCGACAAGATGATTCGCGCGGCCGACATCATCCTCGTCGCGCGCGGCGACCTCGGGATCGAATGCCCGATGGAAGACCTCCCGATCATCCAGCGCCGGATCGTGAAGCGTTGTTTGCGCATCGGCAAACCCGTCATCGTAGCCACCCAGATGCTCGAGTCGATGATCGAGAATCCACTTCCGACCCGCGCGGAAGTGACCGATGTGGCCAACGCCGTCTTCGAGCAGGCCGACGCCATCATGCTCACCGGTGAAACCACCAGCGGGCGCTATCCGGTCGAATGCGTCGAAGTGCTCGACCGCGTCGCGCTTCGCATCGAGCGCAGTGGCGGCGCCGGTTATGGAAAGGATGCGCTCCTCGAAGATACGCGGCAAAAAACAGTCGCGGCCGCGGTCGCACTGGCTGATTCACTCCAGCACCCCAAGATCGTGGTCTTTACCAGGCACGGCACGATGGCGCGCTACGTCTCGAATTTGCGCCCGGGACACGCGCCGATCTTCGCCTTTACGCCTAACGAAATCGTTTGCCGCCAGCTTTCGATTTGCTGGGGAGTTTTTCCAATCCTGCTTGAGTTTACCGGCGATCCAAGCGCGACGATCGATGCGGCCGAGAAACATTTGCGGGCTGCAAAACGGATCGGCCCCGAGGATAACCTGGTCGTCCTCAGCGACGTGCGGGCGGGCCAGGAATTGGTCGACTGTGTGCAGTTGCGGCATGTGCACTAAGGTGTGAGCACATCCGTGGATCTGCCCAGCCTGTTTGCTTTTCAGCCGCGCTATTACCGCGGTGGGGCCATTCGTCATCACCTCGCGCTCCTTTATGACCTGGTCGCGACCCGACGGCCGCCGCAAATCGTGGTCGTGGGCTTCGAAGACGGCGAGGCATTCTTCACCTTGTGCCAAGCCGTTAGGGAACTCCAAGTGAATGCCAAATGCATGGCGATTTGGCGCGGTGCAAAGGGCGAAACGCGCGACGCTGACGAGGCTTGGGAGGAAGGGAAACGCTACGCCGCGGAGAACTACGGCGATTTTGCGCAGCTTGTGTCGGACGATTCAGAGACGGCGGCGAAAAAATTTGCTGAACAGAAAGTCGACCTGCTCCTGGTCGATCAGTGTGAGCGCGGGGCGGAAGTCACCGCGACTCTCAATCAGTGGAGCGCGTCGATTTCTTCGGGCGAAATTGTTCTCGTTCACGGCATCGAGTTGAACCGGCCCGACGCTCCGGGAAACGCCTGGCGTCAGTGGCTGGGAGAGCGTCCGAGTGAGGAATTCTCCGCCGGGATCGGCATGGGCGTCACCGCGCGGGACGAACGATCAATCCCGAAGGCGTCGGCAACAGAACAACTCTACGCCCTCGCCACCGCGCGCATCGAAGCGCAGGCGCAGAGCGAGCAAAGCCAGCGCGACCTGGCGGCTTTGTCGGCGCGCCAAGTCTGGCTCGATTCGCTCCTCGAAGATCGCTGGACCGCGCAGGAGATCATGGACGAGCAGGGCCGGCAGATGGAGGAACTGCGGAAGCGCTTTGAAGAGCTCGGGCGCGA
>DASXYO010000030.1:0-5379 GCA_036502465.1 Chthoniobacterales bacterium | reverse complement strand
AGCCGGCTGCGAGCCCGCGTCAGAAAATCGCGCCAGCATTTGCCGAGACAATTTTGCAGCTCACGCACCCGCCGCTCGAGGTCGCGCACATCGGGCACGATCAGCTCGGCGGCCGCGCTCGGAGTCGGCGCGCGCAGATCGGCGACGAAATCCGCGATCGTGAAATCGACTTCATGGCCGACCGCCGAGACGACCGGAATTGGCGAATGGAAGATCGCCCGGGCCACAATCTCCTCGTTGAATTCCCAGAGGTCCTCGATGCTGCCCCCGCCGCGGGCCACGACCAGGACGTCGATCATTTTCCAGGCGTCGTTAGACGCACTCAGCTCGCGGATGGCAGTCGCGATTTCCAGGGAGGCGCCGCTCCCTTGCACCCGCACCGGATTGATCAACACCTCGACGTTAGGCGCGCGGCGTTGCAGGACGTTCAAGATGTCCTGGATGGCCGCGCCGCTCGAGGAAGTCACGATTCCGATGCGGCGCGGGAATTTCGGGAGCGTGCGCTTCCGCGCCTGCTCGAAAAGGCCTTCCGCCTCGAGTTTGCGCTTCAGCGCTTCGAACCTGGCCTGCAACAAGCCCAGCCCACGCGACTGCAGAATTTGGACGCTAAGCTGATACTGCCCGCGCGCTTCAAAAACGGTGACATTGCCGTAAATCTGCACCTGCATGCCGTCGGCCAGCGGGGTGGGAAAGGGCGGGAGCGTGTTGCGAAAAATCACGCAGGAGATCGCAGCCCGTTGGTCCTTGAGGGTGAAATACTGGTGACCGGAAGGATGTTGCTTGTAGTTCGAAATTTCGCCCTGCACCCAGACTGCTCCGAAGCGCGACTCGAGCGTCCCGCGAATCGAGCGGGTCAGTTCTGCGACGCTCAGGACCCGGACGGTCTCGGGAAAAAAATCGTCGGCCTGCATTTCGATTTGATTATTGAACCACGAAGGACGCGAAGTGTACGAAGAGGCAGGAAATGGACGGCGATTTTAAGAAAACTCCGTGTCCTTGGTGGGCCTAACCAAACAACTCGTTTTGTGGTCCGGCAGGCACCTTCAGTCCCAGTTTTCGGTAGGCGTTAGGCATGGCGACCCGCCCCTGGGCGGTCCGCTTGATGTAGCCTTCCATGATCAGATACGGCTCGTTCACTTCCTCGAGTGTGCCGGCCTCCTCACCGACCGCGACCGCGAGCGAACTCAGGCCGACCGGGCCGCCGTTAAATTTGTAGATCAGCGTCTCGATGATCCGTTTGTCCCATTGATCGAATCCGTCGCGATCGATTTCGAGCATCGTTAGGGCGCGGTCTGCCAGTTCTGCCGTGATACGGCCGTCCGCCTTCACCTGCACGTAATCGCGCACCCAGCGGAGCAGGTTGTTCGCGGTTCGTGGAGTGCCGCGGGTGCGGGTCGCGATCTCGGCCGCGCCTGCGGCATCGATCTCGACATTCAGCAAACCGGCGCTGCGCAGAATGATCTTCTGCATCTCCTCCGCCGAGTAATAATCGAGTCGCGCCGTCATCCCGAAGCGCGAGCGCAACGGCGCGCTCAACATCCCCGAGCGGGTGGTTGCGCCGATGAGGGTGAATTTCGGGAGGCGCAACTGAAGGCTCCGCGCCTGCGGCCCTTGGTCGATGATGATGTCGAGCTTGTAGTCCTCCATCGCGGGATAAAGATATTCCTCGATCGTCGGCTGGAGCCGATGGATTTCGTCGATGAAAAGGACGTCGCCTTTTTCCAGGCTCGTCAGCAAACCGGCCAGCTCGCCGGCTTTCTCGATCACCGGTCCGCTCGTGTTCTTGATGTTTACTCCCATCGCGTTCGCGATGATGTGCGCGAGCGTCGTTTTCCCCAAACCGGGCGGTCCGCTTAACAAGATATGTTCGAGGACGTCGCCGCGTTTCTTGGCCGCCTGGACGAGCACTTCGATCCGTTCGCAGACCTTCTCCTGGCCGGTGAACTCGCTGAACATCGGCGGACGCAGCGAAACTTCAAAAGCCGGATCAAGTGGTGGGACAGCGGTGACCATGCAGGAAAATAGACAGGATTTACACGAATAGCAGGACGGAAAAAACTGGCGCGACTTTTTCCGCGCGCCCCATCCTAAAAATCCTGGCTGCCGTTTATTCGAGATTTTTGGTCAGGACCAATTCCGTTCCGCGACGGCGCAGAACGTAATCGACCTGGTCAAAAGCGTTGCGAATGAGATGCAGCCCCAGGCCGCCGGGCCGGATCAAATCGGCCGGCCGGCTTTTCATCGCCTGCGGTTCGGTTTGTTTCCCGTAGTCGCGCAGCCGAACGCAGACACAATCGTTCTTGCCTTCGAGCGAGAGCGAGATCGGCTGGTCGTCCTGCGAATGATAGGCGTGCCGGATGATGTTGGTGCAGGCCTCGTCCACCCCGAGGACCATGAGCGTCCGTTGCCGTTCGGAAAAAGGAAACTTCTCGAGGAAGCGCCGCACGCAGTTGCGCATCAGGGCGAGATTGCCGGTGTGACTGCAGAACTCGATTTGTTTCTTCGTTTTCCTCATCGCGCCGGGGGCGCCTAACTAATACGTCCCTGTTGGCCGCAAAGCTGGACAACTTCCGCTCAAACCGCAACGTGTTTCGATCTCAAGGCTCCGACTTTCTCGCGGAGAAAACGGACGGTCGCGATGCAACCGGGGCTGGTAATCCGCCCTCAGCCATGCACTATTTTTGCATGTCGAAATGGTTCATCCTCTTGCTCCTCCTCGTCAGCCCGGCTTTTGCCCAGGAGCGGCCGACCGCTTACCAGGCCATGCGCACGATTGGCCTGCAGTTGAATCGGGATGCGGTCAATCACGTCATCTCCGTCACCGGCACGAACGGCGCGCCGCAACCCGAGAGCTGGAAGATCCTGCTCGACGACCCGAAGGCGCGCGGCGGCGTGCGCGAGCTGGAAGTGAGCAACGACAAGATCGTTTCGGAGCGAACCCCGTTGCGCTCCGCGGTCGAAGGCTCGTTAGGCGCGACGATCGACACCTCGAAACTGAATCTCGATTCGAGCGGCGCATTCACCCTGGCGCAACAGACGGCGGAGAAATCGCACGTCACTTTCGCGACCGCGGACTACACCCTGCGGGTCGATGAACGGGGCAACCCAATCTGGATTATCGCGCTCCAACGCCAGGGCGGTGAACCGGCCGGGACCATTTACGTGGGCGCGAATCACGGGACGATCACGCGCACCGAGGGCCTCTTCAGCGGGGGCGACCGGGCGGCGGTGGTCGACGAACAATCCGCCGATTCGAGTCACGACGCCGATGACGACGACGACGACGGCGACCAGAATATCGTGAAGCGCCGGATCAAGCAGGCCTTTCATCAGGCGCGCGACGAGGTGAAGCGCACTTTCTATAAAGTGCGCCGCTCCTTCGTTGATTTCTTCCAGGATAAATAGACTCCCGACATTCCAGGACGAGGACTCCGGTCGATCAAGACTCTTGGTAGGGCGAGGCTTTTGGTAGGGCGAGACTCCGTCGAGCCACGGGGAAGACATCGCTCGCATAGCCACCCGCCATCCCCGGCTCGACGGAGTCTCGCCCTACCGCTTGGATCAGCGCACATCGTTTTCTTGCATTCTCCGGCTGACATCCGAAAATGACGCCTATGAAAGGCGAACTCTCGACACCAGCAGCCTGGACGGACGTCAGGCACGGGTGGCAACGGCTCTACGGCAGCTTCGAGGAAATGGGAGTGAGCCTCGAATGGCACGATTTCAAGACCAGCCGCCCGCTCGATTGGGCGGAAAGTTTCCGGCCGAGCAGCATCGAGTTTTGCCTCAATCTCGACGGACGCGGGGCGATCCGGCGCGGGAATGCAACCCACGATTACGGCCCGAGCAGCTCTGGTTATTACGCGATCGGCGACGAGCCGCTGCGCGCAACGCGGCAGGCGAACGATCGTCATCGCTTTGTCACCTTGGAATATTCGCGAGCGCATCTGCAAAATCAGTTGGCCGATTCCGAGGCTGACCTGACCCCGGCGATGCGCGCGGCGATTTTCCCGAAGCGCGAACAGAGCGTCGTCTCGGCGCCGCAGCCGATGTCGGCCGAGCAACGCGCGATCGTGGCCAGCCTGGCCGAGCCGCCGGTCCCGAAGGCGGCCCGCATCCTCTGGTATCAAAGCAAAGCGCTCGAGCTGATGTCGCATTTTCTCTTCGAGCCGAAAGACCCGGAATTCTTTTGCATGCGTCAAAAGAAAGTGGCGCGCGATCGCGTCGTGCGGACGAAGGAATTGATCGTCCGCGACCTGACGAATCCGCCGACACTCGAAATGCTCGGGCAGGAAGTTGGCTGCAGCCCGTTTTATCTAAGCCGGATCTTTTCGAAGGAAGTTGGCCTAACGATTCCGCAGTTCCTGCGCAATGCGCGCATGGAACGCGCGGCCGAACTCCTGCGCAGCGGAAACTACAACGTGACCGAGGCCGCGACCGAGGTTGGCTATTCCAGCCTGAGCCATTTCAGCAAGGCCTTCTGCGAGACGATCGGCTGTTGCCCGGTCCTCTACCCGGCGGCGAAACATATTGTGCTCGATCGTTAGGCCGGGATGAGTGTCGCGGCCGTCAGCGCCGGAGGGAAACGCTCCGGCCTTTTTCTTTTACCCACGGCCACCCTTTGGCAGCGCGAGATTGTGCGCTTCTACCGGCAGCGCAACCGCATCATCGGCGCGCTCCTCTCGCCGCTCGTGTTCTGGTTTGTCATCGGTTCCGGGATCGGCTCGTCTTTTCGCGCGGGCGCTTCGCCTAACGGCATCAGCTACCTCGAATACTTTTATCCGGGAACGCTCATCCTGATCATGCTTTTCACCGCCATCTTCTCGACCATCTCGATCATCGAGGATCGTCGGGAAGGTTTTCTCCAGTCCGTCCTCGTCGCGCCGATCTCGCCGGGAAGCATCGTCTGCAGCAAGATTCTCGGCGGCACCACGCTCGCTCTTTTGCAGGGGCTGATCTTCCTTTTGCTCGCGCCGTTTGTCGGCATTCATATTACGCCGGAACGAATCCTGGTCTGCCTCGGCACGCTCTTTGTCGTCGGCTTTGGCCTAACGGGCCTCGGCTTCCTCGTCGCCTGGCCGATGGAATCGACCCAGGGCTTCCACGCCATCATGAATGTCTTCCTCATCCCGCTCTGGCTCATGTCGGGCGCGCTCTTTCCCGCCACCAACCCGCATTCCTGGATCTACTGGGCGATCCATTTAAATCCCGTGACCTACGGCGTCGCGGCCGTTAGGCGAGCGCTCTACGCCGGTGATCCGGGCGTTCTTCATCTGCCGAGCTTTGCCGTTTCGCTCGGCGTGTCGGCGGCCTTTGGCCTCGTCATGTATGCGGTCGCCTACTTTCTCGTGCAGCGAAAATCCTCATGAAAATTTCCCG
>DASXYO010000029.1:0-12004 GCA_036502465.1 Chthoniobacterales bacterium | reverse complement strand
TCAATCTCCTGAGCAATATCGACCCTATGACAGCCTGCGGCTCTACGAAGCCTGGCCGCAGGAGAATTTGTGGAACGGGAAGTTCTCCATTTGGGCCGGACAAATGTTGGCCGACTCAGAGTTTTTGGTTTCGGACTACGGCGCGCTATTCTTGAACGGCTCTTTCGGCGCCATTCCGCTCGTCAGCCAGAACCTGGTCCCGCCGATTTTCCCGGTGGCCGCGCCCGGTCTCCGCCTGCGGTCTGCGCCTAACGACTCCTTTTATATCGAGGCGGCTGGGTTTGGTGGCAACGTGGACGACCCGGGAACGAACAACAAACACGCACGCTTTTTCCTTCCGAGAAAGTGACGGTGTGCTTGTCTTTTTCGAGTTGGGCTATCGAGTGAATCCGCCTGCTACCAGAGTGCCGGCGGAAGCAGGGCCGGCGCCGCTGGCGGGCACTTACAAGCTCGGCGGTTTCTACGATTCAGGGCGGATTCGAGGGCGGTCTCGGCCGGGCAACGAAGCGGGCAATGGCGGCTTCTATCTCGTGGCGGAACAGGAACTCTGGCATCCGGGCGGAAATGGTGGGCGCACCATGGCCCTCTTCGGCCGTGTCGGTCTCGCGCCCGACGACCGTAACCTCGTGACGTTCTATTTCGATACCGGGTTCAATTTCCAAGGCGTTCTGCCCGGTCGCGCCGACGACACGCTCGGCCTCATTTTTAGTCATACGCAATTGAGCGACGCACTGGTAGCGGGGGGCGGAGCCGAGGAAGTGGTGGAACTGACTTACCGGCTCGCCTTGAGCGATACGTTTTTCTGCAGCCAGATCTGCAATTCATCATTCATCCCGGCGCCAGGGAGTCTGCCGCGACCGCCGTCGTGGCCGGACTGCGCCTGAACCTCAGTTACTGAAATGCCGTCGCGACCCTGCGGCTGGACAATCCCTCGTCGCAAATCGACAATGGGCCTCCGGACAAGCGTCCCCGTAGTTCAACGGATAGAACGAGGGTTTCCTAAACCTTAAATGTGGGTTCGATTCCCGCCGGGGACAGGCCGGTAATCGAACCAGGTTCGATTGATTCGCTCGCGCACTCGCTCACCCTGCGGGCCTCGTCCATGTCGCTCCATTCCCGCGCGCTCCATTTCCGCCCCGAAAGGGGGCTGCTTATTTGCCCGCTTCGGCTTTTCGCGCGGGACTGGAGTTGGGAAGGGCGCCGCGCCCCAGCAGGCTGCCGCCTTGCAGGGTGCG
Source organism: Chthoniobacterales bacterium (assembly GCA_036502465.1). Taxonomy (GTDB): domain Bacteria; phylum Verrucomicrobiota; class Verrucomicrobiia; order Chthoniobacterales; family UBA10450; genus Palsa-1392. The sequence continues at coordinate 10,769 of DASXYO010000029.1, read as the reverse complement.
GATCAATCTTTCCTGGCCGCGGACGAGGGTTGTGCCCCCGCGCATTTTCGCCGCGCCACGGCGGCTGGCGGAATTTGTTAGGTTAATGAAGCGCTGGGTCGTGACGAAAAACGCCTGGGTCCGCTCATCGTAAAGGGCGACGCGCGGCTTCTCTTCGATCGTCCGCCATCCGAGGAGACCATCGGGCACGTTTTTCTCGCCGGCGAGCTGCTGGGGGTTCCAGTAGGCGCCGCCGGCGTTGGCCTCGAGCAGGCGCTGGATCTCCTTGTCGCTGATTGCAGACTTGTTCGCCTTGGCGAGCATCTCGCGCGCGCTCCGGCCATCCACGTAGGTCACGGCGATGGAGAAGCCGCCGGAAAGATAGCATTTCGTTAGGCTGGCGTCGACCTTCGAGGGAAGGGTGAAAATCGGTTTTCCATAGCGTGCCTCGACTTCTACTTCCGTTTCGCCGATCCGCGCCGCAGCTGTCCCGCTGAAAAGGAACAGTGCGAGGAGCCCAGCGCAAAATCGCCGCCAAGGCGGCACGCTCTCCCGGGACATCGATTTTTCTGTCGGCCCGCGCTGGCAGCATGGAGGAGCCATGTGCAAGGGTTGCTGCGCGGAGGTTTCTTCGTCAAGCACGAAGTTCCCCGACGCCCGCTTACCGCCTAGTCGACATCGTAGACTTCCACCAGCGCGACGCCGGTCGCGCCATTCGCGCCCTTGACGATGGCGGTGTAACTCGACGGCGGGAGATCCATCAGGATGGCCGCTTCGCGGTCGTCGGTGGGGGCAAGGCCGGTCGCGGTGATCTCGCTTTCCTGCGTGTCGCGCCAGTTATCGTTGGCGCTGAGAAGAGCGCCGTTTTCGTCGTGCAACTCGAGGGTTGGATCGAGCAAGGGATTTTCAATACCGGCCGCGCCTAACGAGGGCCCGATAGCCCGGAGGAGAAGGGTGCGGGTCTCGGTCCCGGTAACAATAAAACCGCCGATCATGACATCGTCACCCGTCTGGACGAAACCCCGGGTCGAGATGTTCACCGGGTTAGCGAGAGCGGAGGCGTTCGTCGCGTATAGTTCGACCAGACCATTGCCGGTCGCGCCGTCAGCGTCGCTCAGGATGGCGGTGTAGCTCCCGGGCGCTAGCTCGGCGAGCAGGGCGGACTCCGCCGCGTTCTCTGGCGCGAGGCCGAGCGCAAGGATCTGGTCTTTGTCCGAGCCATCCATCCAATCGTCGTTGGACGCAACCAGCGCGCCAGTGCTGTCGTGCAATTCGAGGTTCGGATTGGGCAGCGAGCCACTGACCGGTAACGACGGGCCAATCCCGCGGAGCACCACTTCCTCGGTGTCGCTCCCGGTCACTATGAAGCCTCCGATTAACACGTTGTCGCTCGTTCCGACATCAAGGCGAGTGGAGAGATTGACGATCGTCGGATTGGCCGGAATGGAGACGAGCTTGTAAACGATCCCGTTCCCGCCGCTGTCGCCGAGCGCGTAAACGTCGCCGTTGTCATCCTGCCCAAAACCTTTGAGCAGGATCCCGAGATTTCGTTCTGGATCGCCGATCCGGAGTTCCTGCGTAAGTCCGCCGGTGAAGTCGGAGTAGAAGAGACGCCCGGTGCCGGTGCCCGGAGCAATGTAGTCGCCGAAAACATACTGGCCGGCCAGCGCGGGCACGGCGGTCCCGCGATCCACGAAACCGCCGATGATCGCGCTCCCGTCCTCATGGCTGTATTCCAGGACGGGATCGGTCAATGCCGGGTCGGGGTTGGGATCGGGCATGATCGAGCCGTTGCTCGGGTTAAAAAGGAAGGAACCTTCCTTTCGATTCCAACCGTAATTCTTCCCGGCCTCGACGAAATCGACTTCCTCGACATTCGCCTGGCCGACGTCGCCGACGATCAGGCGGCCGGTCGGGACGTCGAAAGAAAAGCGGAAAGGATTGCGCAGTCCGTAGGCGTAAATTTCGTGGACGCTCGTGCCGCTGCCGATAAACGGGTTGCTCGCCGGCACGCGATAACTTCCGTTCGTGCTCACCGGGTCGGCGCTTCCACTCGTTAGGCTAGGATTGAGCGGATCGATGCGGAGGATTTTCCCGAGAACAGTGGTGAGATCCTGGCCGTTGCCGATCGCGGGATTGTGCCCGTCGCCGACGTCGTTGCCCGCGCCGCCGTCGCCTAACGAAATGTAGAGATAAGGTTCGCCGGGACGAAAGGCGAGCTTGCCGCCGTTGTGGTTGGCCTGCGGTTCATCTACCCGCAGGACCTCGCGCCGGCTGGCCGGGTCGGCCACGTCGGGATTTCCGGCCGAGACTTTCCACTCCGCAACCACGCTCTGGTGATCGAAGGCGGTAGATTTCGGAACCGTGAAATCCGCGAGCCCGTCGACGGGCTCGCTCGTGTAGGTGTAAAATTTCCCGAAGCCCGGGCTGGACGGATCGTTATATCCCGGATGAAAGGCGAGGCCAAGCAGCCCGCGCTCGCCGCCGGTGGCGATGAGCCGCGCGGAAACGTCGAGGAACGGCGTGGCGAGGAGCCCGCCATTCTTCACGACCCGGATGAGGCCATTCTGTTGGTTCACGAAAAGCCGCCCGTCGCCGACGGAGGTAAGGTCGTTAGGCGCGCTAAAGCCGCTCGCGATTTGCTGCAGCTCGATGCGGACCTCGCCCTTGAACACTCGGGCTGGAAGTGGAGTGGGAGAGGGCGATGGACTTGGTGTTGGCGTTGGGGTGACCGATGGCGACGGTGAGGGGCTTGGCGAAGGCGATGGGCTTGCCGAGGGTGAGGGGGACGGACTCGGCGAAGGCGAGGGACTCGGCGACGGCGACGGCGATCCCGCCACGACTTTCACGGTTCCGACCATTGAGCAGCAACCGCCATGGACGCTGCAGTAGTAGTCGAAGCTCCCGATGGAGTTGAAGGTGAAGCTGAATTTGTAGCCCGTTTGGTGGACGTCGGAATTCCACATGCCCGAAGGATTCCCGGGCGTGCCGGAGGTCGTGCTGTGAAAACTGGAATCCCAATCCCATTCCACGTCGTCGCCCGGTTCGACGGTAATCGTGGCTGGAGAAAAGAAGTCGCCGCCAGTGCCGACATGGACGGTAAACTTCTTGGCGAAGCAATTTTCCGCAGTCAGGAAAAGTGTGGCGGCGATCAGGCCGACGAAAAGAGAAGATGCTTTCATAGTATGCTGGCTTTCGATGCGAACCTTCGCGGTGATCCGTTGGGACGACGACCGCGCAAAGGTAACGTGCCTGTTACTTTATAAACCTTAAAAACGAACCGTGAATTGCGCGGCGAAAGTATTGTGGAGATTATCTGAGACAAAGTCGCCCCGCGCCAAACTGTATTGCAGTTTTAACTGTGTGTAGGCCGTGAAACGATAGGCGACTGCGCCCTCGATCCGGCTGACATCGTGCGCCGTCGCGACCGGCTTGCCAGCCGGGTCGTTTTCGCTGGAAAAGAACTCCTGGTTCCAGCGCAGCGCTCCGAAAAGCTGCGGTGTGATCTGATAGCGCGCCTCGAGATAGTAGGAAAAAACATCCGCATTCCCGACTCGCGGCACTTCGAAGCGGGCCTCAAACGCTTCCGCCCAGACTTGCCAGTGACCACGCGACCAGCTCACGTCCTGGCCGAGGACAAACTGCCGGTAATCGCCTCCTTCGGCTTGCGGCAGTGGATGCGCGTTGGTTGAGAGATAGGGCCCTTCGGCGGCGGAGATGCCAAACCGCCAGGCTTGGTTAGGGTGCAGGGCGAGATGGAGATCGACCGCCGGTCTGCTGAAATCGAAATCGTCCCATGATTCCGGACGCGACGCGACGGGCGCGTTTTTCACTTCCGCAGCGTATTCAAAGATCCCCATGCTGCCCGCAACCGAAAGACCAATCGTATAGGACGGTCCCCAGATAATGGGGAGGAATTCATATTTATCGAATCCGGGCACCGCACGAAAGCTTTGCCCCGTGAGTGGAAGCTCACGGTCGGACACGAGGCTGGCCGTTTCGTAGGGCAGGGGAGCGTTCACGAACGGGTTGTCCCAAGAGAGGTGGCGCTCGATCCAGCCGCCGAAAACCGTCGAGAATTTCCCGATCTGCAGATTGAAACGGCCGTCGCTCCAGGGCGTGATGCGCAACGCATATTCATCCAGTCGCCACTGTGCGCCGAGATCAGTCGGATCGAATCCGGTATCGACCCGAGTCTGGGCAAAGAAATAAACGTTAGGCCCGAGCTTCGCGTCCAGGAAAAGGCTCAGGCGCGGATTAAACAGATCGTGTCCGTCCGCCCGGATTAAACCCGGCGGTGGCTGCGGGTAATGATAATATTCGAGATCGAGCAGGCCGCTGACCCGCGCCCGCACCTGATCGTCGAAGGCGCTAATCGTTAGGGCTTGATCGACCTCGTCGAAAAAATCCTCGGCGTTCGCGGCGCGCGCGAGGGACGCGACCAGGCAGGCGCAAATGAAAGCCGGTCTCATGGTGCGCCCCCGCATGGTTGGGCGACCGCCGCGGCGGCCCGAAAAACAGCGCTAAACTCTGTCCATTCCGCGTCCGACCTAACGAGCCGCAGCTCGCCGCCATGGAGCCGCACCAGTTCGCGGGCGAGGTTCAAACCGATTCCGTGACCCGGCACATCCTGGCTCGCGCCGGCGCGGTGAAATCGTTCGAAGACAAAGGGCTGCGCTTCGAGCGGAATGCCACGGCCGGTATTTGCCACCCGCAGATCCACCTGCTGGCCGTTGCATTTCACCCTGACGCGAATCACCCCGCCGGCCCGGTTATATTTGCGGGCGTTATCCAGGAGATTGTGCACGACCGCGCCCGTGTATTTGATTTCACCGGCGATCCGGAGGCCCTTCGGTATTTCGGCCTCGATTCGGAGATTCGCCGCTTCCGGCATCGCCTGGAGGTCATCCATCCATTCCGTAATGACGAACGCGAGATCGACCGTGTCGAGCGTGAGGCGCAGCTTGCCCGCGTCCATCCGCGACAGCAGGAGCAGGTCCTCGACCACGCCAGTCAGTCGATAGGTTTGATGAATGAGGGTGGAAATCTCCTCATAGAATTCCTGCGGAAAACCTTCCCGGGCGAGCAATGAATCGAGCCCGGCGCGCAGGACGGTGATCGGGCTTTTGAGTTGGTGCGACGCGTCCGCCGAAAACCGGGCCGAGCGCTGCAGCTCCTCGGCGGTCGTTTGCAGTTTCGCTTCCGCGCGCTGGCGTTGCGCGAAATTTTCCTCAGAGACGACAGCCAATTCCTCGACCGGTTGTGAGAGCCGACGTGAGAAGAAATGGCTCACGACGAAACCACCGACGAGCAGGAAGCCGCCCGCGCTCAGGATCTGCCAGCGCAGTCGCGCCTGGTGCGCGAGTAGCTGGTCGAGCGCATAAACGCACACTTCGTAGGCGGGCGGGTAATCGGAATCGAGATTAAGCCGCTTGAAAAAGAGAAGGTGCGGCACGCCGTCGATCGTCGTGCGCAGGCTGGCGCCTTCGCCTTTTGGATTAGCGAGGCCGTGCTCCACTTCCCGCGCGATTTGCTCTTCCGCCGCCTGATCGAAGGCGGCCAACTGCAGTTTCCCATCGACAAGGATGCCACTCTTCATCCCGATCGAAGCCCCGTGTGGTGCGGTCTCCACTGGTTTGAAACCGAGGACCAGCGCTGCGATCACCTCGTTCGTCTCGGTCGAGCGAATCGGGACCGCGATCATTTCGTCCACTGTCGGCCGGCCGGTCTCGTCCCGCCGCGCGAGGTACCCGGTCTGCATTGCCGGCGGGAGATGAGGCTGGGCGAGTCGCGCCTCTTCCTTAGGCAAAAGCGCACCGGCCTCGCCCGTCGGTGGCGCAATGACGGCACCGTGGTTGTCGAGGAAGCGGTAGAAGTGGGCGTGCAGCGTGTCGGCGGCATCGACTTCATCCGGGGCGGCTCGCTCCATCAGGTCGCGCAATTCCTCGCGCGCGCTCGGGTAGAGGAGGTCGAGCGCATTATCCTCCAGCGCCGCGTGGATGCGCGCGTTCTGCGCCAGCGCGCGCGAACGATCGGCGACCGCCGCATTGCGCAGATCCTGCAGGCGATGAAGCGAGGCCAGTTCGAGCTCGAAGTCGCGTTGCAGGCCGGCCCGCGCGTCCTCCGCCGCGCGCCGTTGGGTGAAAAAAATGCCTAACGATGTCAGGGTCAGGACGACGACCATCATGGCAACCAGGAGCTTGGTGCGAAAGCGGCGGATGCCGGGTGCGTGAGACTCGGCCGCCGGCTTCACGGCAGGTCGGTGTGCAGGGCGGTGGCACTCTTCAGCTCGACCGGATGTTCCAGCGTCTTGCGGCTGTTGATCCAGGCTTTCAGGACATACTGGCCGGGCGGCAGATTCGTTAGGCGGAAATGTCCGCTGGCATCGGTGATCGTGAAATAGGGTGTCTGGAGGACAAGAATCAGGCCCCGCATATGTTCGTGAATGTCACAGCGGAGTGTGACCAGGCCCGCTTTGTCGAAGACGACCGACGGCACCGGTTTTTCTTCCGGCGGATAGCGTCCAAGATCGAAGCGCTTCGCCGGTGAGTAGGAAAAAATGTTGTGATAAGTGTCGTCCTCGTTCGGGAATTCCACTTTCGTGCCGACCCGGATGGCGAGGAGCGGCGGGCGGAACGCGAGATCCTTTTGCGAGACGGACTTGGTCGGGAGATCGTCCGGTTTGGGAAAAGTGCCTTCCAGGTAAACCACCGCGCGCGGCGGGTCGGTCGCGAGGATGCCCGCCTTGCTCACGATCTCGTAGCGCTCGTTTTCCACCGGCGCGAAGTGCGTCTTGGGCAGTCGCACCGTCCCCTCGATCGTGGCCTGGCCCAGGCAGGCGTGCGGCGCGCCGAGAAGCGCCCCGCAAATGCTGATCGCCAGCGACAATTTTTTCATGTGGCAAAGTCCCGCAAGATCGGTGCGCTCCGGGCATGTAGTCGTCAACCGATTTCGTTTCCCCATCAGAGCCTTTTATTTAGAACGATTGCCGTGGGAATAAGCAGCGAATGAAAAGTAACAAGCCTGTAACCTTTCGCGAATCGCCCTGCGTGATTGGCCGACGGAAGCTGGCACGTGCCAAATTTCTCTGGTTAATAACCTTCTCAATCGCATGCGCATTTTAATAGTCGAAGATGAAGTTCGCCTCGCGCGACACATTTCGCGCGCCCTGACCAATGCCGGGCACGAGCTAAATGTGGTCCACGACGGCGAGACGGCGTTGCGCGATGCCCAGAAAACCCGCTTCGAGTTGATCGTGCTCGACATCATGCTGCCCGAGATTGATGGCTTCGAAGTCCTGCGCCGCCTGCGCAAGGCGCATGTGGATAGTCGCGTCCTCATCCTTACGGCCCGCGGAGAAGTGAATGACCGGGTGAACGGCCTCGCGCTCGGGGCCGACGATTATTTGGCCAAGCCGTTTGCGATGCAGGAGCTCGTTGCCCGGGTCGCCGCGCTCGGCCGCCGTTATGCGGAAAAGGCGGCGGTGAAATTACAGGTGGCCGATCTCACCCTCGATCTGGTCGACAACGAGCTGCATCGCGGGACGCGCCCCATCGAGCTTTCGGCACGCGAGCTTACCCTGTTGCGAGTCTTGATGCGCGAACCCGGCCGAGTCTTCACCCGCACCGAACTGTGCGAGAGAGTCTGGGAGAGGGAACACGAATACGATATGAAGCTCGTCGAGGTCTTCATCAGCCGGCTGCGCCGCAAAATCGATTCGCCGCCCCTCATCCACACCGTGCGCCATCTCGGATACACGATCCGGGAAGAGCCATGAAAAAGTGGCCCTTGCGCTGGAAGGTGGCGCTGTACTCCGCGCTCCTCGCGGTTGCCGCCACGATCGCGGGAGCGGCCACGACCTGGACGGTCATGCGCTACCAGGAGATCGCCGCCTTCGATCGTCGCCTAACGATGGACGCGCACGAATTCTTTCGCGACGTCGAGCATTTCAATCGCGATGCCAATCCCGATCGCAATGCTTTCCAGGAAATCTTCGTCCCGCTCGCCCTGCGCGATCGCGTCATTGAGGTGACCGACGCCAAAGGGAACACGCTTTATCTTTCACCGGGATTGCGGGAGCCGCTTTCGGGCGATGGGATCAAGGAAATTCACACCCGGAAAATCGGCAAACGCAGCATCCGGATGGGAGAGTTCACCGAGCGCGGTCTCACTCTCCGCGTCGGGGCCGACCTGAAGGAGGTTAATCAAATCGGGACCGATATCTTTCGCGGAATGCTCGCCGCCATTCCGACTGTTCTGCTGGTGATCGTAATCGGCGGCCGCTGGGTGGCAGGGAAAGCGATCGCGCCGGTCGAGGAAATTCGCCTGGCCGCAGCAAAGATTACCGCGCAACGTCTTGACCAGCGTTTGCCGGTCCCTCCGACAGGCGACGAAATTGCCGGCCTCATCGAGGTGCTCAACGCCGCTTTCGAGCGCCTCCAGCGCAGTTTCGAACAATCAGCGCGTTTCTCCGCCGATGCCTCGCACCATCTTAAGACTCCGATCACGGTGCTTCGGGCGGGACTTGAGGAAATCCTCTCGGATAGCGATTGCAGTTTGCACACACAAGCCGCGGTCGAAGAGATGTTGCACCGGGTTCATGAGTTAAATTCCATTTCGAACAAGCTGCTCCTCCTGGCCCGTGCTGATGCGGGTCGCTTGGAGCTGCAAAGCCACCCATTTAACTTCAGTGAGTTGCTTGCCGGGGTTCTGGACGATGCGCGCGCTTTGGCCGAACCGCTGGATTTGGCAGTGGAAGCTGAGGTGCCCGAGGGTCTGTTCTTGGATGCCGATCCCGCCTACGTCGCGATCATCGCGCAAAGCCTCGTCGAAAACGCTATTAAGTACAATGTGCGTAACGGTCGGGTGCGGATACTGGCCGCATCCCACGATGGCTCAACCAAACTAAGCATTGGCAACACCGGCCCAGGTATAGCTGGCGATCAGGTTGGGCATCTGTTCGAGCGATTTTACCGCGCGCGAGGTGACGAACGGATCTCCGGCCGTGGTCTCGGACTGAGCACGGCACGTGAACTTGCTCGCGCCCATGGTGGAGACGTCGTTCTCGAGCGATCCGATTCCGAATGGACTGAAGTGAGTCTGTTGTTGCCAAATTCTCTCTCAACTCCAGACTCCGAGTCCAAATTCCCGGTGTTATAACTCTGGTTCAAACGGTTCATAAAGGCGACGCAGGGACTGCCAGGGGTTGCTGATTCTAACCGCGGTGACAGGAATTTTGCGGGCCAAGGAATGTGCAACTTTCGGATGCCCAAGTCGAGCTATCTATTGCGTCAATGACAGCAGGCTGAGACCTTCACCCGACAGTGCGAAGACAGGCTTCTCGGGATTAGGATCATTCTGAACTCCCGAGCAATCATCAACCGAAGAAGAGGCAGTGTTTCAGCGACGCTCGGAGTTGATTACTGGACATCATTTTGGCAAGGGGACGCGCGGTCGGGGAGTTCGAGCTAGAGCAATCCGATTCCGCCGAACGAAAAGGCCTGCGCAGACAGTGTGGACATTTCTGCGGAGACCCTGAAGTTGAGATTCTGCTTATCCAGCGGGACTCGATGACAACTTGAAAGTCATCCCGGGAGATGCAAGGCTCGAAGGGCACGCAATCTTGCTTTTTCGATTCGGTGGAGAGCGCAAGATTTTTGCTCCTGCGCTCTCCTTTGACGAATCGCTACTTATTAGGGGCAACGCACGGTTTGGAAGGTTATCGAGTCGCTAAGCCTCGTCCGGCCATTCTTGATGACAGATACGGTTGCCGTTTCAACTGCCTCGTCGGGATAGACGCTGGTGACTGTTGGGTTAGCATCAGGCACCGTGTCCAGAACGCCGTCGTTGTTGAAGTCCCATGCGTACAGCACGCCGGAACGGTTGGGCGACAAAACGGCCGTCAATGTCACGTTGACACCGTCACCGCCCTGGCATTGTTGACTCACAACACTTGCTGTGAGGATTGGTGCCGCGGGCTCTGCTAACCCGTTGGTTGCCGCAATTGCTGTCATTATAAGGCTCAGGGCTGCCGCCGAGAGCCACATCATTCTTTTGTTTTTCATTGTTATGTCTCCTGTTATTCTATCTTTTGTAACGCGAGTCATTCGCGCATTACCGTCATCTCCTTATCGTATAGCGAATGAAAGTAAGGAATAGTTACTGGCCTGTTACTTTTGAAAACTGCGTGGCGCTGGCCAAGGTTGGAGAGCTAAGCAGCGGTTCCTGTGATGATTCGAGACCGTCATCGTCCCATCTTCTCTTGGTCGCGAATTGGTCAGCAAGAGTGAAGGAGATAGCATGTATCTCGGGGAGGTGGTGCGCGCGTTCGAAAAGACAAACGCGGAGACGATTTGAATCGCCTCCGCGTTTTCGTTTTAGGTCCTATGGATCGAAACTGCCTGATCTAACGTCCGCCACCCTTGTCGTCGCCACGCTCGTGGTGCCGGCCATGGTCGTCGCCTGGTTCGCGTTCGCCGCGGGTGATGGAGGTGTTACCCTTGCCACCTTTGTCGTCGCCACGCTCGCGATGCCGGCCGTGATCGTCGCCGCGCTCGCGCTCGCCGCGGGTGATGAGGCTGGTTTTGCCACCCCGATCGTCTCCCCGGTCGTGACGTCCCCGGCCGCGATCATCGCTGCCGCGGTTGAGACTTACTCCTCGATTGCTGTTTCGGCCGATGCTTTGATGGATGGCCCCGTTGTTCATTCCGCGGCTACCGCTCATGCGCATGCCGGAAGGTATCCGGCCGCTTGCTTCGCTGTTTCCGCTCGAGAGAAGTGTGAGCCCGGTC
>DASXYO010000028.1:0-14875 GCA_036502465.1 Chthoniobacterales bacterium | reverse complement strand
GCCGCCAAGGATCGCGGGAAGGTAAACCTTCTCCGACCAGCTGAGATTGGGACGTCGGACGGTGATGGCCATGTGTTAGGGAAGGCGCTCTTTCCACATTATTGTCGCGGCGCTCTTCTTCATTTCGGCAGATAAGCCACGATGATCGCGGCGATGAAAATGTTCACGAGTGCGATCTCGAAAAAGAAGACCCAGCCGAGACGCATCAGCTGGTCGTATCGGAATCGCGGCAAGGTCCAGCGGACCCAGATAAAGACGAGCAGGAGGACGGAGACCTTGCCGAAAAAGGCGAAGATGTTGAAGAGACCGCCGAGCACGCCGCGCCATCCGCCTAACGACCCGTCGATCAGCACCCAGTGAAGGCCGTGCGCATGATTCCACCAGGGCAGGGGCAGGTGCCAGCCGCCGAGGAAGAGGGTCACGATGATGGCCGAACCCGTGATCATGGCGGCATATTCGCCGAGGAAAAAGAGGGCGAATTTCATCGAGCCGTATTCGGTGTGGTAGCCGCCGACCAGCTCGGTTTCGGCTTCGGGTAAGTCGAAGGGGAGACGATTGGTTTCGGCGAAAATCGCGATGGTGAAGACGACGAAGGAGATGAACATGGGAATGGCCAGGAGCCATTTCCAGGGATCGCTCCAGTGGCCGATGAAAGGTGCGATCATCCAGCCGTTCTCGATCTGGTATTGGACGATGCTGGTCAGCCGGAGCTGGCCGACGAGGAGGAAAATCGGGATGACAGCCAGGCCTAACGACAGCTCGTAGGAGATCATCTGCGAGCTGGAACGAACGCCGCCGAGAAAGGGATACTTCGAATTGGACGACCAGCCGGCAATGACGATCCCGTAAACGCCTAACGACGCGATGGCGAAGACATAGAGGACCCCGACGTTGATATCGGCGATCACCATCGGGACGCCGAAAAGTGTGCTCCCGAAAGGCACGACCGCGATCGTCATGATGGCGGGCACCATCGCGAGGCAGGGGGCGAGCCAGTAGTAAAACTTATTCACGTGCGCGGGGGTGAAGTCCTCTTTGAGGATGAACTTCATCGCGTCCGCGACCGGCTGGAACAGGCCAGCGGGCCCGACACGATTCGGCCCGAGCCGATCCTGGATGAGCGCACTCACCCGCCGCTCCGCGTAAACGGTGTAGGAGACCATCGGGAGGATGATGAGAAAGACGATCCCGAGGATCTTCAGAAGTGAGGTGAGGATGAGGAACGTCATTTCACTTCACGCCGCGAGGGTTTTGTTCCCCGGAGCTGTCGCCACGATCGTTAGGCCGCTCATTGCGGGTGCTTCTCCTTTTCGCGCTCGCGCACTTTTTCCTCAGACGGTTCGCCCGGTGGGTTAGGGGATCTGTCGGTTTGCATCACCTGGACGCCGAGATCGCTGATCCGGCTCAAGGTTTGGCCGGCGAAAGCCGGGACCGATTCGCTCATTTGGCGAAAGATATCCTCGATCGTGTAAAGGCCGTTCCCGCCATCGAGGGCCTGGATGAGATCGCGCAAAATCTCCCAGTCATCGCGCGTTTCGCCCGGCCCGCGGACGGCGCGATTCAACCGTTGCAGACGGCCTTTTCCGTTGATCATCGAGCCGCGCTTCTCGGCGAAGCCCAACGACGGGAGGACGGCGCTGGCGAAGCCGGTGGCCTCGTTTGAGAGAATGTCCATCACGATGTAAACCGGCAGCCGCTCGAGAAAATCGGTCGTGATCCCGCAACCCACCGGATTTTCGCCTAACGAAATGAGGGCCTTGATCTGGCCGGACCAGACCGCTTCCTTGATCTGGGCCAGGGTGTTGCCGGCTTCGGAAGCAACGCCAAGAAGGCGAGCGCCGTTGGTGTTTGGGTTGCGATCTTCGCTCAAGAGGATGTCGTCGCCGGGACCGATCCGCGAGACGATATCGATGAGGGTCGTGCCTAACAATTTGGCGAGACGTTTCGTCAACCAGAGCTCTTCATTCGTCATCCGGCCGGAAGCGAGAATGGCGGTTTGCCAGCCGATGTATGGCTTCAACTGCGCCGCCGCCATCTCGATCGCGTGTTTCCAGGTCGTGGGCTGGAGGGTATTTTGCTCGCGGACGAGGGGCTCGAGGAGGCGGCGCTCGTTTTGCAGGTAATCGAAATTGAGCCGCCCGTAGTCGCACATCCAGCAGGAGTTGACCGCGTCGTTTTCGCGCGGTGTCTGGCGAAAGATTTGGCCTTCGCGAGCCCCGATGATCGTGTTGCAGCCCGTCGCGCAACTCGTGCAAAAGCTTTTCGTTTCCTTCAAAAACCAAACCCGCATCTTGAAGCGGAAATCGGCCGAGGTGAGCGCGCCGACCGGGCAGATATCGACGGTGTTGAGCGAATAATTATTCTCCAGCCGCTTGCCCGGGTGCGCGGTGAGGACGGTGTGACTGCCGCGATCGATGAACCCCAGCACGTCGTCGTGCGCGATCTCTTTCGAGAAGCGGATGCAGCGCGAACAGAGGATGCAGCGCTCGTCATCGAGCGTGACGCGCGGGCCGAGTTCGACGTTCTTTGGCTTCTTCACTTTGTTCTCAAGGAAGCGCGAATCCTGCCGGCCGTATTCGACACTGAATTCCTGGAGACGGCATTCGCCCGCCTGGTCGCAGATCGGGCAATCGAGCGGGTGATTGATGAGGAGAAATTCCATCACGCCGCGACGGCACTCCTCGACCAGCGGCGAGTGGGTGCGCACGCCGAGGCCTTCCGAGACGTCGGTCGCACAGCAAATCTGCGGGCGCGGCATCCAATTGATCTCGGGTTTGCCGTCTTCGCCGAGGGCCGGCTTGCGATCGGGGCCCACTTTCGGCATGCCCATTTCGATTAGGCACATGCGGCAATTCCCGGGGGACGAGAGCTTCTTGTGATAGCAATAGCGCGGCACGTAGCTGCCGGCCTGCTCGCAGGCTTCGATCAGGCGGGTGCCCTTGGGGAACTGATGCCAGACGCCGTTGACCTGGACGTTGACCATGGGTAATGCAGTTTCGTTAGGCATGAATCTGGAAGCCAGGAAACCAGGAGGCTACAGGCTGAAGTCCTCCAGTTGATGGGGATGGTATTCCCGCCCAACTCGCTTCACGATCAACCGGGTGGCGGCGAAGTTGAAAATAAGCGCGTCCGTTAGGCCAAGCGCTTTGAGATAGGAACGGACGATCGCGAAGTGGACGTTTTCCAAGGCGCTAATCGCCTTCAGTTCCACAACGATGCGAGAATCTACAAGAAGGTCGAGGCGGTGTTCCCCGATTGCGTGTCCGCGATAAAAAACCGGGACCGGCTTTTGTCGCTCAAATGGAAGGCCGAGCAAACGGAGTTCAACCGAGAGCGCCTCCTCGTAGATTGACTCGAGAAATCCTGGGCCGAGCTCTCGATGCACGCGTACCGCGGCGTCTATGATCTGCTCACGCAAAGCGCGATTTTCCAACTCATCTCCTGGTTTCCTGGCTTCCAGATTCATACGATTCCGGCGGCGCCGGCTTTTTCCCAGCCGGGATCGTGGGCCAATGGGACCGTTGGGATGGTCGATTCGCTGATCAATTCCTCCGGCGTGTACTCGGGCGGCAAGGGTGGCGGCACAGGCTTTTGTGCGCGGTCGGCGAATTCATCCGGGAATTTTTCGAGGAAACTTTGAGTCGGCCAGGCGCACGCTTCGCCGAAGGCGCAAATGGTGCGGCCAGCGATGTTATCGGCGACATTTTTGAGCGTCGCAGGATCCTGCGTGACGCCGCCGCCTTCCAGCATGCGCTGCGTGATTTTCTTCATCCAAAGCGAGCCTTCGCGGCAGGGCGTGCACTGGCCGCAGCTCTCGTGGGCGTAAAATTCGTTGATGTTATTCAGGGTCCAAACCATGTCGCGCGAATCGTCCAGCACGATGACGCCGCCGGAGCCGGCCATCGATCCCGCCGCTGCCAGCGAGTCGAAATCCATCGGGATTTCCTCGAGCGAAACCTCGCGCTCCTTGAGTTTGAAGGTATCGCCCGCGCGCAGAACTTTGGCCGAGCTGCCACCGGGGATAACGGCCTTTATCTTGCGGCCGGGCTTCGGTCCGCCGGCCATTTCGTTGATGACTTGTCCCATCGTGAGAGCGCCGACTTCGATCTCGAAATAACCCGGCCTAACGACATCGCCGCTGACGCAAACGATGCGGGTGCCGGTATTGTTAGGCCGACCGATCCGGGCGTATTCCGCGCCGCCCATCGCGATGATGTGCTTCACGTGGCAAAGCGTCTCAACGTTGTTCACGATCGTCGGACACATGTAGAGGCCGAGGACGGCGGGAAAATAAGGCGGCTTGATCCGCGGATAAGCGCGCTTGCCTTCGAGCGATTCGATGAGGCCGGTTTCTTCGCCGCAGATATAGGCGCCGGCGCCGCGGTGGATGTAAATCTCAACGTCGAAGCCGAGACCGAGCATGTTTTTGCCTAACAAATTCCGGGCGCGCGCCTCTTCGATCGCCCGCTCCAGGATCTTCGCGCCCTCCTGGAATTCGCCGCGGATGTAGATGTAGGCGGTGTGAACGTTGAGCGCCCAGCAGCTGATCAACATTCCCTCGATCAACTGATGCGGATCCTGGTGAATGATGTAGCGATCCTTGAAGGTGCCGGGTTCGGATTCGTCGGCGTTGCAGATGAGATAAACCGGCTTCGGTTCATCAGGCTTAATGAAGCTCCACTTCACTCCGCACGGGAAACCGGCGCCGCCGCGACCACGCAGGCCCGAGGTCTTCACTTCATTCACGATTTCGGCGCGCCCCATTTTCACCGCGGCCTTGAGCTGCTCGTAACCGCCGTTCTGCAGATAACAATCGATGTCGGTCGTGTAACCTTCGCGTCCGATGTTCTGGAAAATCAGGCGGCGCTCGAGCGGGTGGGGCGAAGGATGCTGCGGGGCGGAGGATAATTCGGAAGCGAGAAGCTCGGCGGCGGAATCCGGACGGATATTTTCGTGCAGGTCATCGTCCAGCATGCAGACCGGCGCTGTCCCGCAACTCGCGAGGCATTCTACAAACTCGATGCTGTATTCGCCATCGGGACCAACTGAGACCGGGTTGTGCATCCCGGCGCCCTGATGATGGCGGTCGATTTTCGTTAGGCGGGCGAGGTTTTCCATTAACGGATAAGCCCCAGCCATCGCGCAACTGAGCGTCCGACAGACCCGGATATGTTTCCGTCCCGCCGGCGCCTGGCGGAACATCGGATAGAACGTGACGAGCTCGAGAATGTTGATCGGCTCAAGGCCGAGTTTGGCCGCCACCCAGGTTACCGCCTCGTCGCTGATGAACCCGAAATGTTCCTGCCAAAGATGGAGAAGCGGGAGCGAGGCGCTCCGTTTGTGATCAGCCGGATAATGGCCAATCGCTTCATCCATTTTGCGTTCCAGTTCGGCCGGAACGCTGGTCGTCATCGTCGCCTCCACGGATGACGGCTACTCGTGAAGGTTGCTCTCTTTCGAAGAGACCTCGTCGTTGAAAAAGACAATCGTAACCGACTCGCCACCCTGCTGATAAACGTAGGTCACCTTTTTCGTGACGAGCAGGTTGGTGCTGTCGACCGAGGTGGGCGGGCCGAGAATCGACTCGACCTGTTTGCGGCTCATTCCCTTGGAAACTTCGTCCACGTTCGCCCTCGTTAGGCGTTTACCGTGGCAGGCCGTGAAGGCGAGCGAAGCCGCCAGGAGCAGGCTGAGCCAGGGCCACGATTTCGGATGCATCTTCATCTCAATGAATTCGCAATTCGCTCAGGGCTCGCGTCCCAGATTTGTATCCTTGCTGTCCACTTCGTCATTCTTGAAAGTGATCATGGCGAACTTCTTCCCATCCTCGTAGCGATAGGTGGTCTTCTTGAAGATGACCATGTCCTTTGTCTCCGCGTTGGTCGGCGCGCCGAGGATGGTTTCGACCTGTGCCTTCGACATCCCGAGGGTGACCTGGTCGTAGTTCGCGCTCGTCAATTTGGAGCCGGAAAGCGTATCCCGATTGCACGCGCCTAACGAAAGGAACGCGAGCGCGGCGCAGAGAAGTCCAAGGAGTTGGGTTCTGTTTTTCATAAGCTTTTCACCTGTCGCATTCCCCCATGACGAAGTCCAGACTGCCAAGAATCGCGACGACATCACTCATCATGCTGCCGGGAAGAAGCTCGGGCAAAATACTCAGGTTCACGAAAGAAGGCGCGCGGATCTTCAGCCGATGCGGCACGCCGCCGCCCTTGCTGTTGATATAAAATCCGAGCTCGCCCTTCGGGTTTTCGGCCGCGAAATAGACTTCGCCAGGCGGCGCGTCGAGGCCTTCGGTGACGACGATGAAGTGGTGGATCAACTCCTCCATTTTCGTCATCACGCGTGCCTTCGGCGGGAGCATGTTTTTCCAATCGACGACATTGATTGGCCCGGACGGCAGCTTATCGATCACCTGCCGGAGAATGCGCACGCTTTGCCGCATTTCCTCGATTCGCACAAGGTAACGGTCGTAACTATCGCCGGCGCTTCCGACCGGGATTTCAAAGTCGTATTGCTCGTAGTCGAGATACGGATGCGCGCGTCGCAGATCGTGTTCGACTCCGCTGCCGCGCAGGTTTGGGCCGGAAAGCGCGTAAGCAATGGCGCGATCCTTTGTGATCACACCGACGTCGCGCGTGCGATCGACAAAGATGCGATTGCGCGTGAGCAAGTTATCGATTTCGTCGAGCTGCGGGATGAATCCGTCGAGGAAAGCCTCGAGTTGCGGGATGAAAGTCTCCGGCAGATCGCGGATCTGTCCGCCGACGCGAGTATAGGAAGTGGTGAAACGCGCGCCGGTCAGGAGCTCGAACAAATTGTAGAGCTTTTCGCGTTCCGTGAAGGTGTAGAGGAAAACCGTCATCGCCCCGAGATCGAGCGCCATCGCACCCAAACCTAACAAATGCGCGGAAAGTCGAGCCGTTTCGCAGCAGATGACCCGGATCGCTTTTCCGCGCGGCGGAAGTTCCCAGCCCATCAGCTTCTCGACCGCGAGGGCGTAGGCGACGTTGTTCGCGAGCGGCGCGAGATAATCCAGCCGGTCCGTATAGGGCACGAACTGGTTGTACTGCATGTTCTCCGCGATCTTCTCGTCGCCCCGGTGGAGGTAGCCGACATCCGGTGTCGCCTTCGTGACCAGCTCGCCGTCGAGTTCCAGGACGAGCCGGAGGACGCCATGCGTCGCCGGATGCGACGGGCCCATGTTGAGCACCATCTTTTCGCCGAAATCATCGCCGCCGGCAGCGGAGGCATCGGCCTGCATGCTGCGGGCGAGGGGATCAGGAGCTTCGATTTCGCGAGTCGTGGCAGGCATGAGCGGCGGTTAATGCTCGCAACGCTGCTTCGCCGTGCAAGTGGGAAAGTCGCGAACGTTCCTCCTCGGATGCAAGGATCCCGATTCAGGATTGAATCTGAACGCGGGCCGCGCATCATCGAGGGAGGATGAGAAAGATCGCACTTCTTTTCGCGGGACAAGGCGCGCAGAGCGTTGGCATGGGGCAGGATTTGGCGAAGGGATTCGTGGAGGCAGCAGATCTGTTCGAGCGTGCCGACGAAGTGCTCGGCCGCAATCTAAGCCAGATCGCCTGGCAGGGGCCGATCGAGGAATTGACCCGCACCTCGAACTGCCAGCCGGCGCTTTACGTGCACGGGCTGGCCTGTCTCAGCGTGCTGCGCGAGATCGTCGGCGAGTTGCCGATCACGGCGGCAGCCGGATTGTCGTTAGGCGAATGGACCGCGCATGCCGCGGCCGGGACCTTTTCGTTCGAAGAGGGTTTGCGGCTCGTCGAGCGGCGCGGGCGTTTCATGGAAGCGGCCTGCGAGGCGACTTCTGGAGCGATGGCGGCGATGATCGGCGGCGACGAGACTGCCGTGCGCGGATTGGCGGCGGCGGCAGATGTGGACGTTGCCAACTTGAATTCTCCGGGGCAGATCGTGGTCTCGGGAGAACGGGCCAAAGTCGAGGTTGCGGTCAGTTTGGCCAAGGAACACGGCATCCGGCGAGCGACGCTCTTGAACGTCGCCGGGGCTTATCATTCACGCCTAATGGAGAGTGCTTACTTGGAAGTCGGAGAAGCACTTAAAGAGGTTGTTTTGCAAAAACCGTCTTTCCCAGTCATCAGCAATGTAAACGGGAACCGGGTGGAATCGGCGGACGAAATACGCCGCACGCTGCAGGACCAGGTCACCGGGACGGTTCGCTGGACCGACTGCATGGAGCGCATGCTCGAGATGGGCTGCGATCTTTTTCTCGAGCTCGGACCGGGCGGCGTGCTCGCCGGTTTACTGCAGCGGACCCGCAAAGGCACGGAGGTCATCAGCGTGAGCGACGCGGAGTCGCTGCAGAGCTGTGTGGAGAAATTACGGGGACTGGATTTTTGCAAACAGGCCTGATTTTCGAGACCGGCCGGAAGAAAGGAAAGGCCGTCCCGGCTTGCGCTAACGAATACTTCTGCTAAAAGCCCGATTCTCCAAATGAACTTGCCGCTCCTGACTTCACGTTCCCGCGTGATGCTGTTTGCTCCCCATCCTGACGACGAGTCGCTCGCCACCGGTGTCTTCCTGCAGCGCGCCGTCGCGGCGGGCGCGGCGGTGCGAGTGGTCTATGCGACTGACGGTGAGCGGAACTGTTGGCCGCAGCGTGTGCTCGAAGGCAAGGTGCGGATTCGCGAAAACGATCGCCGGCGCTGGGGCCGGCGGCGCCAGGCGGAGGCGCTCGCGGCTTTGCGCACGCTCGGTGTGGAATCGGAGAGCGTAGACTTTCTTTCTCTGCCCGATCAAGGCGTGACGGATCTCTTGCTCGAGGGCTGCGAGGGAACGCTGCGAACTCTCGCCAATGTCATCGCCGAATGGGAGCCGACCCATCTGCTGATGCCGTCCGCCGCCGACACACATCCCGATCACAGCGGGCTGGCGGTGCTTCTTGGGATTGTGATCGCCGATTATCTGCCGCCTCAATATGAGATGGCTCAGCTCCACTATTTGGTCCACGGAGACAGCCAATCTTTTGCCCGGGAAGCGCAGGAAGTCTCGAGCAGTGCGCTGGAAAAAAAGATGAAGCGGCGCGCGATTCTCTGTCATGTGACCCAGGTGGCCCTTTCGCGGCGTCGTTTTCTTGCCTACGCGAAACGTTCGGAACGCTTCATGATCGGCGATCGGAAAACGATCCGCGCCTGTGACGGACCGATCCGCTCCTTCCTGCGCGACCGTGGCGAGTTGCGCCTGCACGTCGCCTTCACGCTGAAACCGCTGCGGGCCGAGGGTGCTTCGCTTTATCTTCTCGGCCATGACGCGAATGGCGAACTTCGCCGCCTGCGCACGACGCTCCCGGGCCGGAGCACCAAGATCGACCTGATCGATTGCGCGACAGGTGCGATCGCCTGCGTCGGCCGATACCATGGCGACGCCTTTAGCGCCGAGATTTTTCTGCCGCTGGTCGGTTTCGCCGCCGACCGGGCCGTGTTTGTGAAACTCGACCGGCGCGTCTGGTTTTTCGATGAGGCCGGCTGGATTGAAATCGCGTCCGCTGTCCTGCCCGCGGCGGCTTCGCGCCCGGCGATCGCCGCCCCGCGCGCGCTGGCCGTTGCCTAACGAAATCACAGCATGAGTCTTGCCCAACAAATTGATTCCGACCTGAAAGACGCGATGCGGGCGAAGGATGCGCCCAAGCTGGGCGTTCTGCGAATGCTGAAATCCGCGCTCAAATATGCCGCAATCGAAAAGTCGGGCGCGGAAGGCGAACTGGACGAAGCCGAGGCGACGGCTGTCATTCGCAAACAGGTCAAACAACGCCAGGACTCGATCGAGAGTTTTGAAAAAGGCGGCCGGGCTGAGTTGGCCGAGAAAGAAAAAAGCGAACTCGTGATCTTGAACAGCTATCTTCCGGCCGCGATGAGCGCGGACGACATCGCGCGACTCGTTAGGGAAACGATCGCCGAAGTCGGTGCCACTTCGCGCGCACAGATGGGCGCCGTCATGAAAGCGCTCGGCCCCAAAGTCGCCGGTCGCGCCGACGGCAAAACGCTCAGCCAGGAAGTGCAGCGGCAGCTCGCCTGATCCGCGCCGCCATGCTCACCGCGATCATTGTCGCCGGCGGGAGCAGTCAGCGGATGGGTTTCGACAAACTCCTCGCTCTGCTCGACGGGCGAGCCGTTGTCGCTCACTCGATTGGCGCTTTCGAGAATACCGAGTCAGTGACCGACATTATTCTCGTCGGGCGCGCCGAGCGGCTGTCCGAATACGAGAAGATTGTGGAGAACGAAAAGTTCGGAAAAGTTTCGGCGGTCATTCCCGGTGGGGCCCGGCGGCAGGATTCGGTCGGTTGCGGCCTGAAACAGCTTAAAGACTCGGCAAAATTCGTGGCGGTGCATGACGCCGCGCGTCCACTCGTTAGTCCGGAATTGATCGAGCAGATCTTTCAACTGGCGCGCGCTCACGGCGGAGCAGCGAGTGCCGCTCCTGTGATCGACACAATTAAGCGCGTCGATCGCGACCGCGTCGTGGCCGGCGGGGTGGAGCGGTCGGATCTCTATGCGGTTCAGACGCCGCAGATTTTCCGGCGCGATCTTTTGGTGAGGGCGCATCGCGCGATCTTCGAAGCTGGGATGGAAGTGACCGACGAGATATCTGCGGCCGAGCACGTCGGCGGCAAAGTGGTTCTTTTGCCTAACGAATCACCGAATTTCAAGATCACGTACCCGGCGGATCTTCCGCTGGCGGAATTTCTTCTTCGTCAGCGCACTGTCTCGAAATAGCTCTCCTCTACGGGCAAAAAATCAGGAGAAGGAAGACGGCGAAGAGGAGCAGGTGAATGCAACCTTGCAAGACACTGGTTTTGCCGCTGGCAAAGGTAACGACGCTGGTTCCGAGAGTAAGCACGAGAAGCGGGAGGTTCCCTCCCTGCAGCCCGAGGGAAATCTGCCGGTGCGTGATTAGCCCGATCGCAATCACCGCCGGGATAGTCAGGCCAATCGAGGCGAGAACGGACCCGTGCAGAATGTTGACCGAGCGTTGCAGATGATTCTTGAGCGCAGCCTGGATCGCGCTTAGCGCCTCTGGCGCCAGAACTAGCGCGGCGACGATCGCGCCGCCCAGCGCCTGCGGCATACCGAAACGTTCGATCCCGATATCGAGCGGAACGGCGAATTTTTCGGCGAGGAGAACGACCGCCACGAGATAAAGAACGAGAAGCGCGGAGTGATAAAAACCGGAGCGCATCGCAACAGTCTCATGCTCGGCACGGCCCGCGTCCGCCGTGCCGCCGGATTCCATGAAGAACTGGCTATGGCGCATGGTTTGAATGAGTAGAAAAATGCCGTAAAGAACGAGGGAACTGACGCCGAGAAAAATCTCCTGAACGCGCGACAAATTCGGGCCCGACATGGAAGTGGTGAATGCCGGCAGAACCAGGCCAAGCACCGAGAGCACCATGATCGCGTTTAGGTAGGCGTTGGTGCCCTTGAGGTTGTAGCTCTGCTCGCGATGGCGAAGACCGCCGAGAAGAAGCGACAGGCCGATCAATCCGTTTAGCCCGATCATGAGGACGGCGAACATCATGTCCCGCGCCAGCGTCGGATTGTTGGCGCCGTGCAACATCGCGGCCGAGATCATCATGACCTCGATCGTGATGGCAGCGAGGGTCAAGATGAGCGTGCCGTACGGTTCGCCGCATTTGATTGCGAGATAATCGGCGTGTCGCACGACCGAGATGGCGGACCAAAGAACGGCTCCGAAGAGCCAGAGAAAAACCGCGCCGAGGAGGAGGGGATCGGCCAGATTCTCGGTCAATGCATTCCCGGTTGTGTAAAAAATGATCGCCGTCGCCAGGCCGACGAAGAGCGGATATTCCGAACGGATGAAAGCGAGAAAGCCGTGGGCTTTCGGTAACGGCGTCGCGGTCGGCGAAGAGACGGACATGCGCGCGATCCTATCGATTGCCGCGGCGCTCGGCAATTGTTTGCAATCAGCGCGGGACTACGGTCGCTGAGAGAGAACCAGCGGAAGGAGAGTCCTCACATCTTTCGGGCGAAAAGCGCGACCCTTTTCGGCCTTCGCCGGCGGAGCGAGATCACGGACACGGAGAAGATCGCCGTTTTTCCAAACCCAGGCGTCTTGGTTATACGGCCCGACTTTCCGCGGATCACTCCAAGTGTGGATCGAAATGAGGCGGTCGGAAAGTGCAGCCGCGATATGCATCGGGCCGCTATCGACGCTCACCGTGAAGCGCGCCCGGCGGATCAACCAGAGGAGTTGCAGAATCGACGTGTGATTGAGCAGGTTGACGCAGTTGTCCGGCACGGGCAGGTCGCGCTTGCTCCGCCCGACGATGACGACGCGATGCGGGGCGAGAGCATGGCAAAATTCTTCAACCGCCAGGTCGCTCAGCGATTTTTTCCGGCCACGGGCGAAGGGATGAAGAAGGACAAATGGTTCGTCTTCGTCAAAACGATCGATGTGGTCGCCGGTCGGGAGCGGAAAGCGCAAGGGCCGCGTGATCGGGACGCCGAAAGTTTCGACGAGCGAGAGGTAACGTTCAACGGCGTGGGCCTGGCGATCCACCTGCGCGGTCTGCTGATAGAAAAGAGTTGCACCTTCGCGCGCGTCGCTCATTCCGTAGAAGGCGCGAGGATGGCTCATTTTCCCGATGAGGGCGCTGCGCAGAAGGCCCTGAAAATCGAATGCGACGTCCGGCCGCAAGCGACCGACTTCGCGCAACCAGGGCAGGAGATGTTTCGACATACCGAAGCCGCCGAGATCGCCGCGCGGGAAAATATGAACGTGGTCCACGCTCCTGTTGCCACGCAAAAGCGGAGCCCATTCCGGGTTGATAACCCAGGTAATGTCCGCCTCGGGATAAGCATCGCGCAGTAGCGCCGCCGCAGGCAGAGTATGAACAATGTCCCCTAACGAACTCGGCTTGACGATGAGAATGGAGGAAATTTCAGGTTTCAAAATTCCGAAAGGAGACTAGGTGCGGGCAGCGTCCGCCAGCTGTTTAAATCCGCAATTTGGAATCTGAAGATCGGCAACCTCAGCGGCCGACCGCGAGACGGTCCGCGAGCCGGTCGGGCAACCCGGCGGCGCGAATTTTTCGCTGTGCGGTTTCGAGGTCGTACTTCACCCGGCGTTCCTCGACCACCTGGCGGTCGGTATGCAGGATGCCATAAGCGGCGCGCCAATCGCGGTCGCGCGGCTGGCCGATGCTGCCCGGATTGATGAAATACCTTTTGCCCGCGGCCAGAATGATCTGCCCGACGGTAATGCGGCGTACGTTATCCTCGCGCACGAAAGCGGTCGGCCAATGAGTGTGACCGAAAAAGCAGAGCGAAGTGTGCTGGTAGGTGAAGCTGGCGGTGGCGTCGAGATCGTTAAAGACGTAGCCCCACTGGCCGGGCGTATCGAGGGTCGCGTGGACGATCGTAAAATCGCGCACCTGTCTCGTTAGGCGGAGATCGGCCAGCCACGCCTTGTCGTCATTCGTCAGTTGTGCTCGGGTCCAGTCGATCGCTTCCTCGGCCAGCTCGTTGAACCCCTCGGTCGAGCTCACGATCGAGACCTGCTCGTCGTGATTCCCTTTCACGACCGGACATTCGAGGTCCTGGATAATTTTCAGGCACTCTTTGGGATTGGCGTTGTAGCCGACAATGTCGCCGAGGCAGACGAAGTTCGTGCAGCCCTGCGCCTTGGCATCATCCAGGACCGCCGTGAGAGCCTCGAGATTGGAATGGATGTCGCTGAGAATGGCGAAACGCATCGGTGACAAGATTAATTCTCTTTTCCGGGGATGCGCTCATACAACGGAATTTGGAGTTTTTCTTCGAGAATTTTTAGTCGAGTGAGCAAGGTCGGCAGCCGTTCGTGTTCGCCGAGATCGTAAAGCTGGCGGAGTTCCTGGTAGGCCTCGCGCTCGCGTCCCGGCACATAGGAGAGTTCGTAGGCAGCGAAACGTTTATCGTACTCGGGCGCGCCCGGGAGAGCTGCCGCACGGGCGTAATACCTGGCGGCGGCGGCGTGGTTCTGGAGTTTTTCTTTATAAAGGCGGGCCAGCGATTCGTAGAGCTGCGGACGGTCTGGGTTGTTCTTGATCCCGCGCTCAAGGAAATCCTTCCCGAGGTTGAAATATTCGCGTTGCGCCCTGCGCCGCATGAAGTCGTTAGGCAAGGAGCGATCATGGAGCGCGGCGACGCTGGCATTCCAGGCCATGTGCCAGGCGGCCATGTCCCAGAAAAGGATCGAGCGCGGCTGAAGCGTGGTCGCTTGCCGGAAGAGAAGGAGCACGCGTCCCCACTCGGTTCGTTCCCAGGCGACGTGGGCCTGGATAAAAATGACGTCCGCCACAAGCGAGCGAAACCCGCTAAGCGCGGCAAGAAAACCGAGCTGGCCAATTTGTTCGCGCAGGTCGAGCCCGAGGCGGGCCTGATGAAAATAAGCGCTCCGATGTTGCTCCGTGAGGCTGGTTTCGATCGGCAGGCGGAGTGCGCCAAAGAGGAGGAGAAGCGCGCCGATGATGGCTCCGCGGATCATAGTTCTTTCCCGTGAAAGGAGACCCAGGCGAAGAACAGATAGATGGAGGTGTAAACGCAACCGAGAGCGGCCGTCTGTGCGAAGAGGCCCATCGGGATGGCAGTCCCCGCGACGATATCATCGACCAGGTTAAAGAGCTGAAGATCGGGAAACGCCAGGGCGACGAGGGCGAGGAAAGTTTTGGCGAGCCAGCCGCCGCCCTGTTCCTGCAGCCAATATTCGCGCGCCGTGGCTTGGAGATGGCCGATGAAATAAATGAAGACCATCACCACGATGGTGAAGATGTTGGAGGAGGCGAAGGTGGAGATGAAGAGAGTAAGCGCGGCGAGGAGCGCGGCCTTGAGATAAATGA
>DASXYO010000027.1:0-19603 GCA_036502465.1 Chthoniobacterales bacterium | reverse complement strand
TGAATCAGCCGGACGCCGAACTGCTCGACTCCCAGGGGCATCTGCTGCGCGGGAATTACGACGCTTCGGTCGACATCGTGAGCGCATTGCTCACTTTTCGCTGGGGCGGGCCACGAGAGATCGCGCAGACCTCGCTCTCGGGCAAGGACATTTCCGGCCACCGGAAGTAGCTACTTCGGAGTCGAATCGAGCCGGAGCGGGACGACCGACTTCTTGCTCGGGCCTAACGCCATCGCTTCCGGTTTGCTGGAGGCGGCTTGGACGTTGACGGTCAGCTTCTCGTTCCCGCGCATGACGGTGATCGGGACCGAGTCGCCCGCGCTGATGAAAAATGAGGCGTCGATCACATCTTCCGGTTGATGGACCTGCACACTGCCGACCTGAAGGAGAATATCGCCGGGCTGCAATCCGGAACCGGAGGCCGGGGTATTTTCGCGGATCTGCGTCATTTCCGCACTCGAGCCGTCGACGGGATTTTGCGCCTCCTGCACATCGATTCCGATCCAGCCGTGGCGCGCGTCGCCGAAGCGAACATAATCGCGCCGAATTTTTTCCGCGGCATCGATCGGGAGCGCGTAGCAAGCCGAACCGCTATCGACGCTGCTGACGAGAATGCCGACGACTTCACCCTTGAAATTCAGAAGTGGCGCGCCGGCTTCGCCGCGCTGGGTCGCGAGGTTAACCCGGAGATGAGTGGTCGAGAAATAGCGGCCCAGATATTTCCGATCAAATCCCGCGATCATGCCGAAGCTCGGCGATTCAGGCAGGTCAAGCGGGTAACCGATCGCCACGACCGGCGTGGCGAGGCCGAGCTCGGATGATTTACCGATGGGAAGAAAAGGCGTGGCCGCATCGACCTTGAGGAGCGCGATGCCGCTCCGCAGATCGGCCATGAGCTGCGTGGCGTGATATTTTTTCCCCTGGAACTGGACGGTAAAATGGTCCGCCTCGCCGCCGACGGAATAGGAGGTGTAGATCGTGCCGGTCGGATCGACAAAAAACCCGGTCCCGGAAAGTTCACTATGTTCGTCGACGGCGTGGATCTTGACGACGGCGTGTCCGCAACGCTCGAAGATGGATTTAACCTCGCGGCTGATGGCGCCGGCGGTGTCTTCCTGGGCGTGAAGAACCGGCAGGCTAAAGAGGGCGATCAGACTAACGAATCCCGCAATGCGCCCGTGTCGGGAAAACGAGCGCCGGGACGCGCTAAAAATTGAAAGACGGCTCATAACTCACGGGCAACCGATCGAGCACATAACGCGGGGGCGTCGAGGCTCGGTGAGTATAGGCGCTTTCATTTACCTGACGGGAAAGATCGGGACCGAGACTGCGGGACGAGAGTGGCGAGCTGAGGCTGAAGACATCGGCCACTCGTCGCTCGTTTGACATTTGATCGATCACGCTTTGGTGAGGAACGACGATCGAAGCGGGATCCGCCGTCGCGAGACCGGAAGGAGATGTCGGGGCTTGATAAACCTTCAGCGAAACAACTGCAGCGCAGACCAGGACAGCCGCGAGGGCCGCCGGGTAAGAAGTGAGCGACGGGATGTTGAGCCGGAAAAGTGAATCGGAAAGGCGCTGCCAGAGAACACTCCAGATCGGCTGACGCAGCAGTTCGTCGCGTTGGCGGCGATGAAATTCATGGAGAAAATCTTCGAAGTAACCGGGCGGCGGTTGCTCATACTTTTTCAAGCGAAGCAGAGTGCCGATATCGTTTTTGTCGAAGTTGTCCATGCGTGCTGCGAGTTCTAACCAACAGGGTTTTTGCGGAATTCGTCCAGATAATTTTGCAGTTGGCGATTCGCGTAGAAGAGCCTTGATCGCACTGTTCCCTCGGAAACGCCAAGGATTTTACTGATTTCTGCGTGTGGCATTCCTTGAATGTGAAACATGGTGACGACCGCCCTGTGTTCATCAGACAGCTTCATCATCGCCTCGTTCAATCTTCGCTGCAGCTCGCCCAGGTCCGCTTCCCGCACCGGACTGGTCGTTGAGGTGAGCTCGATAAATTCCTTGTCGTTCTGGATGCTGGCGTCGACGTCGTCGAGACTGAGGTGGTAGCGGCGGCCGCGCTTCTTCAGGAAGTTGAGCGTCATGTTGACCGCGATGGTATGGATCCAGGTGTAAAAGGACGACTTGCCCCGGAAGCCCTTGATCGCGCGATAGGCCTTGGCGAAGACATCCTGGAGCATGTCGTTCGTGTCCTCGTGGTTCGAGGTCATGTTGTAGATCAGGCCGTAAAGGCGCGGGGAATATTTCACGACAAGATCGTCGAAGGCCGCGGCGTCTCCCGATTGGGCACGCGCGACGAGCGGCTGATCTTCGTCGATTCGCGGTTGATCCATCGGCTCCCGCCTACGTTTAGCACGCGCCGGGGCTTCCGACGATAGCAAATCGGTTAGGCGACGGGGGACGGGTAGCGCGACAGCCGGCGTCATCGTCTAGCGGCGGTCAC
Organism: Chthoniobacterales bacterium; assembly: GCA_036502465.1. GTDB lineage: Bacteria > Verrucomicrobiota > Verrucomicrobiia > Chthoniobacterales > UBA10450 > Palsa-1392. The sequence goes on along the minus strand of DASXYO010000027.1, from coordinate 17,148 downwards.
GGACCGAAAGGAGCCAGAGCAGGTTGCCGAGCGTCGCGATGAACGCGGCCACGTATGTCCAGGCGGCGGCATTCAGGACCTTGTTCACGCCGACCGTTTCTGTGCCGGGTTGGATGATGCCCATCTGTTGCAGAATAATTTTCGCCCGATGCGAAGCGTCGAACTCGACCGGGAGCGTGACGAGTTGGAAAACGAGCAGCGCCAGGTAGCAATAAATGCCGATCGTGATCAGGCCGGTGACGTGGAAAAAGATCCCGCCGAAAATCGCGAACGGCAGAATGCGCGACGCGATCGAAGTCATCGGCACGATCGCCATGCGGGCTTTCAACGGCGCGTAGGCCTTGGCGTGCTGAATGGCGTGACCGGTTTCGTGCGCCGCGATGCCGAGTGCGGCGACCGACGGCGTGTTGTAAACGTTGCTCGAAAGGCAGAGCCGCTTCTGTGTCGGATCGTAGTGATCGCCGAGGTAATCGTTGATCTCGAGAACCTGCACATCGCGGATGTTGGCCGCCTGCAAAATCTCGCGCGCGGCTTCCGCGCCGGTGATGTTGGAAGAAGCCCGAACCGCTCCCCATTTTTTAAACGCGCCGCTGACGCGAAATTGCGCCCAAAGCGCGATGAGCAACGGGATACCAACGAGAATTAAATAATTGGACGAGAAAAACATCCCGCCACCATAACCGTAAGGTGCGTACATGTAGATGGGTAAAGTAGGACATTGGTTAGACGCCTGAAGGCGCGCAATGTTCATTCCGCGCGCCTCCACAGGCAGAACTCCGTTCCACGTGGGCTCGGGCAGGCCGCTCTTCCAACGATCCTGGCGAACTAAATTTCGAGGCGGTGTTCGAAACGCGAGAGCATCCGGATACCGCGCTTCGTGATCGCGACCACGTCTTCGGTCCGCACTCCGCCGAGGCCGGGATAATAAAGTCCGGGCTCGACGGTCAGCACCTGTCCGGCCTTGAAAACGGTTTTCTGAAACCGCGGGTGCTCGTGAATTTCCAATCCAAGCCCGTGGCCGGTGCCGTGGAAAAAGCCAGTCTGCTTTCCGGCGCGAAGCTCTGTCGGGTAACCCTGGTCGGTGAAAAATTGCTTCACTTCCTTGTGTAACTTGAGGCCGTCCACGCCCGGTTTCATTTTCTTCAACGCCAATGCCTGACCGGCGTTGACCGTTTCCCAAAGGCGACGCTGCTCGTCACTCGCCCGGCCGCGCACCACCGTCCTCGTTAGGTCGCCGTAATAGCCGCTCGCCGCCGCGCGCGGGAAAATATCCATGATGATGAGGCTGTTGGCTTTCAACGGGCCATGACCGCGTTCGTGCGGATCGCAGGCCTGGTCGCCGCCCGCGACAATCGTGTTGGCTGGCAAACCGCCCGCGCGCAAAACAGCCGTGTCGATCTCGGCGCGCAGCAATTCGGAGGTCAGGACTTTGCCCGACCATTCCAGTTTCTGCCCTTTTCCGGGCTTTGAACGTTTGAGCACCTCGATGCCGCGCGCCATTCCGGCTTCGGTGATTTCGAGCGCCTTGCGCATGAGACGCAATTCCGATTCGCTCTTCCCTTCGCGCGCCGGCCAGAAAAGGTCGCCGGTCGGCTGAAGCCGGATCTTTTTCGACTCGAGCTCACGCGCGTAACCGAGCGGGAAATTCGCCGGCACGACCGCAGAGCGGACTTTTCTCTTCGCAAGGAAATGGGACAGCACCTTCTCGTAAGCGGGCGCCTTGCTCCTGTTGCCCTGTACCTCTTTCTCAAAAGTGCTGTAGGGCACAAACTCGTCCGCCTCCGCCTGTTTGCGGGCACGATCGATCTCGAGATCGCTCAGGACCAGCGTCCGCTTTCCGTTTTGCTCGAGGAAAATAAATGGATCAGGGGCGAAGAAGCGGGTCGCGTAGAGCATGTCCGCATCGATCTCGCTCGCGGCGACGATGAGACGGGTCTGGTCTTTGGTTTTCATGGCTAATTCCTTCGCACGACCAATTGCCGGCGCAAGATCCAGTGCAAAAGCCAGAGAAGCAGCAGGCTCGAGCCGACCAGGATCGCGGTGTTGAAAGCGAAGACGCTCACGGTCGTGCCGAAGTAGCGCTTCTTGGCCCCGAAAAAGACATTCGGTTTTCCGCCGCGGCGATAATCGTTTTGTTCCATCTCGGCGTTCGCGATTAGGTCGGAAATTTTCTGGTTCACGAAAAGTTGCTCGGCTGTAATCGGGCCGTTTGCGTTCTTGAAGGCCGCCCGATGGAAAGACATTTTTCCGCTCAGGACGCGATCGATGATGTCGAGGTATCGCTTCAGGTCGCGCGCGTTTTGCGCCTCGAGGCCGGAGAGAACGGCGAGCGTTTCTTTCAGGTCGTCGAGTCGCTGCGGATCGCCGGGATTTGATTCATGCCGGGCGACAATGGCATCGATCTGCCGCTGTGCGTCGTCCTGGCGTTTGGTGAGAGGATTCAATTTCGCCTGCGCCACGACCAGTTCCTCGTAGGACCAACGCATGGCGACGAACTCGCAGATGAATGGAACCTGCAGGCGACTGTCCATCTTGGTGGTTTCGTCGCTATTCGGATGCTCGTGGAACCAGCGCGAGAAGGTGTAAACCAGCCCGAGGTTCCGGTTCATGTCCTCGTATTTGATCAGCGCGCCACCCATGATGATCTGCGGAATGAGGACGAGCGGGACGATGTTGGCGGCCGTTTTCGGATCCGCCACGAGGGCGGAAATGACCAGGCCTAACGATACTCCGCTCATCGCCGTCATGAAGACGATCGCGAGATCGGCCCAGAACATGCCGCGAATCTCGAGCAGATAGTTGCCGATCAGGACAAAAAGGATGCACTGCACGAGGGCGAACACGCCTAACGAGATTGTCTTGGCGAAAACGTAATAGGTCAGGCGGACATTCAGGTTGCGTTCCCGTTGCAGAACCGCCCGGTCCCGGATGATGTCATCCGCGCTATTCGTTAGGCCAAGAAACATGGCCACGATCAAGGTGAGGAAGAGGAAAGTCGGGATGTGATAGGCGGAGGCGAAATCGTATTTTCCACTGTCGGAATAGCGCAGGATGGTGGCGATGAGGATCGCGAGCAGGGGCGCCACGCCGATCGTAATCACGAGGTTGGCGCGGTTGCGCAACTTGCTCGTGAAGGCGCGTCGCAAGAGTGTCCGCAACTGCGTCCACTCATCGTGCCAGCGGATCGGTTCGCGCATTCTTTGCATTGGCGCAGGCGGCAGCGGCAGAACCGGCTCGCGTCGCAGCGGCACCTGTTTGACGTCCTGGATGAGGCGAAAGGCCTCGTATTTATCGCGCCAGAATTCGGGCGAATAACGGCGCGCCGGCATGAGCTGGCCGCGGTTATTTTCCTCGTAAATGATGTCGCCGCTCAGGTCGCGCAACGGTGTTTCGAGCACGTCGAAAATGAACTCCGGCCGGGTCGTGCCGCAGGCCGCGCAGGCACCAAGATCAGCGCCAAATTGATGCTGATGTTCCGCCTCCGCGAAATAGCGCAGCATATCGGTCGGCGTGCCGAAGAAGACGAGCCGTCCGCCCTTATCGAGCAGGATCGCCTTGTGAAACATCTGGAAAATTTTCGAGCTCGGCTGGTGAATGGTGACGACGATGATCTTGTTGTGCGCCATCCCGCGGATGATCTCGATGACGTGCTCGGAATCTTTCGACGACAAACCGGAGGTCGGCTCGTCGAAGAGATAAACGTCGGCCGAACCGATCATATCGAGGCCGATGTTGAGCCGTTTGCGCTCGCCGCCGCTGAGCGTTTTTTTCACCGGGCTGCCGACGATGCTGTCGCGCCGCTCGCTCAGGCCGAGCTCGATCAGTTTGCCTTCGAGCCGCCGCGTGCGATCGCGTCGCGAGAGGTGCGGCGAGCGGATGGCGGCAGCGAACTGAAGATTCTCGCCGATCGTCAGGTGCTCGTCGAACGCGTCGTCCTGCGGGATGTAGCTGACGTAGCGTTTGAGCGCGTCGAGGTTGTCGTAAAGCGGTTGGCCATTGAGCAGAATCTCGCCGCGGCTCGGTTGCAATTGGCCGCCAAGCACGCGCATGAGCGTGCTCTTGCCGCAGCCGCTCGCGCCCATCACGCAGACCAGTTCGCCTCGATTGAGGGCGAAGCTGATGCCCTCGAGTGCGACATCGCTGTTGCTGAAGCGGTGGTTGACATCGACCACCTCGAGACTGCGGATGATGTTGCGTTCTTCCTCGATGATGCGCTCGGAGAAATCGCAGCGCAGGAATTGTCCCACGTCGATCCGAATGGTGTCGCCATCGATCAACGGGGCAGTCGTGCGGACGGCGACTTCGCCGACCATGATCGGGCGGTCGGCTTCCAGCACCTCAAGAACGCCGACGCGTTTGTCGTAGTCGCAGGAGATTTTGAGGAGCACGTCGCCCGCGGTGCCCGGTGAGAGAAGGATGTCGTCTTCCTCGAGCAGGCTCGGGTTGTTCGAGACGAGATACTCCGATTTCGATGCCTTGAGCTGGAAACGCCCGCCGAGCGCCCGCGCCCGGCGCCGCAGGTCGAAAAGATCCATTTCGGTGTCGTTATAAAAAACGATCCTGTCATCGAGCGACGCCTCGACCTGCGTGTTGGCCTTGAGACGCACGCCGTTGAGTTTGGCGCGCACATCGCGCAGCGCTTTCACCTGCACCTTGAGGCCGAAGGTGACCTCAAGGGAACTTTCGCGCGTCCGCGAGCGCTCCAGTTCCACTTCGTCCGAGTCTTTGTTCACCCGCACGAAAATCTGCGGGAGCGAGACGTTCTTCTTGGCGTTGAAATAAGTCGCGAGGTCCTGGAACGAGAGAACGTAGTCGCCAATCAGGATGCGTTGCCCGGGATAAATCCGGCAAAATCCGCCGCGGGCCAGCGGCCTGCCGCGAACGGACACAGCCTGCGAGCTGTAGTTTTTGAGCAGGATGAGATCGTGATAACGGAAGGCAAGCAGCCGATCCGTGCCGCTCAGGCTTTTGATCGTGATGTCGGCCGCGCCGTTCGCCCCGAACGAAATCGCCTCGAGCGGCGAGGCACCGCGCTGGTAAACCTGCTGGTCGGAATCCTCCGAGGCGTTCAATTGATAAACGATGTCGATCGCCTGGGCCGCCATCCCGAGTTGGGACATGAACGAGTAGAACGCGACGACCTGGTCCTGTTTCAGGCCGGCCTGCGAAATGAGGTCATAAAGCTGGACCCCGAGCATGATCTTCCGGTCGGCGCTGAGGGAAGCAGCGAGTTTTTGCGCCATTGCGGAAAGATCCTGCTGCTCGTAGAGAGCTTGCCGGAAAAGCATCCGGAGCTCCGAATAGACCGCTTCCGGGTAGTCGTAGCGCAGGAAGCCGAGGCTGGAGTCGATCTCTTCCTCGAGCAAAACGCCGTCCGCCTTCGAGAAACTGGCCAGCACCTGGATGAGGAGCGGGAGCAGGTTCGGGCCCTCTGCCACACTGCGCGGTTTGCGCATCGCGCGCCGCATCCAGCGGCGTCCTCGGCGCCGCCATCGGTAGGCGAGGGGAGTGACGAGCTGAACCGCGCGATCGATTTTGTCCGCAAAACTAGGCACCGGTTCCGACATGCTGATTAGCGGCCAAGGTAAGTCTGGGCCACGAATGGTGCAATGAGGCGCGGGTCCTGCTTTTGCAATGCCGGAGGCTTCATGATAATTTTCGCGCTCACGCCTCTCCTAGCGTAGCATTTTCTATGGCTCAGCCCGATCGCAATTCCCAAAAAGACAGCAAACGCGGTGGCGACCCGAACTTTAACTGGCGCGGCGTCATCCTCTTTGCGATCGCCTTTGCGCTTATTGGGCTGGCCGTTTTGTTCCGGGGCGGGACCGGCTATGGCACCGAGGAAGATGTGCCTTACAATCGCTTCCTCGAGCTGCTCGAGCATAAGCAGGTCGTTAACGATCCGAAATATCCGCTCCGTCTGGTAGTGGAGGAAGGCCGGCCGACTCAGACGATCCGCGGTGTTTATTCACGTCCGGGCGTGGGCAATGCGCCTGCTCAGCAGGTTCCCTTTCGGACCACGATCTACCTGAATTTTACGACCGATCTGCAGGAAAAGCTGGATAAGGCCGGGATGCCGATCGCCATCCGAACGGAGTCCAACGTCCTCGCTCAGGCGGTCATCGGCTTCGTGCCGATCGCGCTCTTCCTGCTCATTCTTTACTTTCTCTTCCGGCAACAGATCCGGATGGCGGGCAAGGGCGCGCTCAATTTTGGTAAATCCAAAGCGCGCATGCTGGCGCGGGACAAGAACAAGATCACCTTCAAGGACGTCGCCGGAGTCGAGGAAGCGAAGGACGAAGTCCAGGAATTGGTCGAGTTCCTCCGTGACCCGAAGAAGTTCCAGAAACTCGGCGGACGCATTCCGAAAGGTGTGCTCCTCGTCGGACCTCCGGGAACCGGAAAAACGCTTCTGGCACGCGCCATTGCGGGCGAAGCGGATGTGCCGTTCTTCTCGATCAGCGGCTCCGATTTCGTGGAAATGTTTGTCGGCGTCGGCGCGAGCCGTGTCCGCGACATGTTTGAGCAGGGCAAGAAATCGGCCCCCTGCATTATTTTCATCGACGAAATCGACGCGGTCGGCCGCCATCGCGGACACGGTGTCGGCGGCGGCCACGACGAACGTGAGCAAACGCTGAATGCGCTTCTCGTGGAAATGGACGGTTTCGATACCCAGGAAGGCGTCATCATCATCGCGGCCACCAACCGCCCCGATGTGCTCGACCCCGCTCTCCTGCGTCCCGGTCGTTTCGATCGCCAGATCACGGTTAACTTGCCCGATGTAAAAGGCCGCGAAGAAATCCTCCGCGTCCATTCCAAAAAAGTGAAACTTGCCGAAGGCGTCGATATGGGAGTCGTCGCTCGCGGCACGCCCGGCTATTCCGGGGCGGAATTAGCCAACGTGATCAACGAGGCCGCTCTCCTGGCAGCGCGTCGCGGACTAAAGGGCATCACACTTTCTGAACTCGAAGAAGCGCGCGACAAAGTGCGCTGGGGTAAGGAGCGCCGCAGCCTCGCGCTGAGCGAAAAGGAAAAGACCAATACCGCATATCACGAAGCCGGTCACGCGCTCCTGCTCGAGATGCTGGAATTCACCGAGCCGCTGCACAAGGTCACGATCATCCCGCGCGGACCGTCGTTAGGCTCGACCATGTGGCTCCCGCTCGAGGACAAATACACTCAGCGTCGCAACGAATTGCTCGACGATCTCGTTGTCAGCATGGGGGGCCGGGTGGCGGAAGAAATTGTTTTTGGCGACGTCACGAGCGGCGCTCGCGGCGACATCCAGATGGCGACCCGGCTCGCACGCAAGATGGTCTGCGAATGGGGCATGAGCGAAAAGATGGGTATGGTCGAATACGGCGAGCATGAGGATTACGTTTTCCTCGGCCGCGACATTTCCCGCGCTCGGGATTATAGCGAAGCGACCGCCGAACAAATCGACACGGAAGTACGCAAGCTGGTCGACGATGCTTATGCGCGCGCGAAGGATATTTTGGTCGAGCATCGCAGCAAACTCGAGGTGATCGCGAAGGCGCTGCTCGAGTTCGAAACTCTTGATGGCGCGCAGATTCGCGAAATCATCGAGCACGGCCGTTTGATCAATCCCCCTCCCGGCCCGCCGCCGACTTCCGGCAGCAAACTCGCCCCGGAAAAACCACCCAAGCAGGTGGTGGTCGCGCCCGACGTAGCTCCGCCGCTCGGCGGCGGCCTGAGCGGCGCTCCGGCTTAACGCACTGCGCAGTCGCGCTTCTTCTTTTCGGAGACGACCTCCGCGCATCCAGCGTGCGTATTGCTAGCGTGCCCACCGCTCGCAAGCTCCGCCAGGAAAAGAAAAAAATCGCCGATCTCGCGATCGTGACCGATCCGGAGGAAGCCGCCGAGGAGGCGGGCCTCCGTTACGTCAGCGACGACAAGCCGGGCTATACCCGGAAAAAACGCGGCAAAAAGTTCACCTACTTCGACACGGAGGGGAAAGAGATCCGCGACGAGACGCGCATCCTGCGCATCAACCGCCTCGCCATCCCACCCGCCTACACCGACGTTTGGATTTGTCCCTCGCCTAACGGCCATTTGCAGGCGACCGGGCGCGACGATCGCGGGCGCAAGCAGTACCGCTATCACGAGCGCTGGCGCGCGGAACGCGACGAAAACAAATACGAGAAGATGATCATCTTTGCCCAGGCGCTCCCCAAGATTCGCCGCCGGATTAACAAGGACCTCAAGCTTCGCGGGCTCCCGCGGGAAAGGGTCCTCGCGACGGTTGTGCAATTGCTCGAACGCACCTTCATCCGCGTCGGAAACGAGGAATACGCGAAGGAAAACAAGTCCTTTGGCCTAACGACAATGCGAAACCGGCATGTCGATGTCAAAGGCGCGACCGTGCGTTTTCGCTTCCGCGGCAAGAGCGGGAAGGAACACGATATCGATACCGAAGACCGGCGGGTCGCGAAAATCATCCGGAAGTTGCAGGAGCTGCCCGGGCAGGAAGTCTTTCAATATCTCGATGAAGAAGGCGAGCGACACCAGGTCACCTCCGACGACGTGAACGGTTACCTGCGCGAAATCACAGGCGAAGAATTTACCGCGAAGGATTTTCGGACCTGGGCCGGGACGGTCATGGCGGCGATGGCCCTCAAGGCGCAGGTCGCGTTTGAGAATAAGTCGCAGGCCAAGCAGAATCTGAAAGCGGCCATCAGCGCGGTCGCCAAGATTCTCGGCAACACCCCAGCGGTCTGCCGGAAATGTTATGTCCATCCCGCCGTGCTCGAGACTTACCTGGACGGAAATCTGATTGAAGGTCTGAAAAAGCAAACCGAGGAGACCCTCGCGGAGTCGTTAGGTGATCTGCGCTCGGAAGAGGCGACTGTGCTCGCCTTCCTGCAGGAACGCCTGGCAAAAAATTAGCCGGCCAGCGACCGCTGCTGGTTGACTTGGTCCGGCGTCAGCGGCTCTATCTTGACATGGAAACGGTAAATGATTTTCGGATTCGACTCGCGGAACGCGACGACGTCCCCACCATTTTGACCCTGATTCGCGAGCTGGCCGAGTATGAACGCGCGCCTGACGAAGTGATCGCGACCGAGGATCAACTAAGGGAAAACCTTTTCGGAGCGCACCCGGCGGCCGAGGTGCTGATCGGAGAGGAAGCCGGCAAGCCGGTGGGTTTTGCGCTCTTCTTTCACAATTTTTCGACCTGGATGGGACGGCGCGGTCTTTACCTGGAAGATCTTTTTGTGCGCCCGGCCGTGCGGGGGAGGGGTTACGGTCGCGCGCTTCTCGTTAGGCTGGCCGAGCTGGCGCGGGAGCGCGACTGCGGACGCATGGAGTGGGCGGTGCTCGACTGGAACAAGCCGGCCATTCAATTTTATCTCAAACTGGGCGCCCGGCCTAACGAGGAGTGGACCATTTACCGCCTGACCCGCGACGGGATCGCGCGTCTCGCGGAGAGTCGTTGAAGCAGGCGGCATTGCCATAGGCCCGATGAAAAAAAGTCGTTCCCAAACCGCGCGTCCGCGGATCGAGGATTACGCCTTTATCAGCGACACCCAGAGCGGCGCGCTCATCAGCCACTACGGTTGTGTCGACTGGCTCTGTCTGCCGCGCTTCGACTCCGGGGCCTGTTTCGCAGCATTATTAGGCGAGGAGAAGAATGGCTCCTGGCATTTTCGGCCGAAGGGGAAAATCAAGAAGTGCGCCCGGCGTTACCGGGGCGACACGATGATCCTGGAGACCGAAATCCAGACGGCCCAGGGAAAAATCCGTTTCATCGACTTCATGCCGCCGCGCGGGACGAATCCCGACATCGTGCGCATCGTCGAAGGACTGAGCGGCAAGGTGACGATCGAGATGGAGTTGATCATCCGCTTCGACTACGGCTCGGTCGTGCCCTGGGTGCGCCAGCGCCATGGCGGCTTGGAAGCGGTGGGCGGTCCCGATGCGCTGATTTTGCACACGCCGATCCAGACCCACGGCGAGGATCTGAAGACGATCGCAAAATTTATCGTCAGCAAGGGCGAGCGGGTGCCCTTCGTCCTTACCTGGTATGCGTCGCATGAGCTGCCCCCGAAGGAAGTAAACGCCGAGCATGCGCTGAAGGAGACCGAAATTTTCTGGGAACAATGGGCACGACGACACGAACGCGGCGGTCCCTGGCGGGACGCGGTCATGCGTTCGCTCCTCACGCTGAAGGGGCTGACTTATGCTCCGACCGGCGGAATAGTCGCCGCGCTCACCACTTCGTTACCTGAGCAAATCGGCGGGCCGCGCAACTGGGATTATCGCTTTTGCTGGCTACGCGATGCGACATTTACCCTCACCGCCCTGCTCGGCGCAGGCTTCGAAGAGGAGGCCAAGGCATGGCGCGCATGGCTGCTGCGCGCGATCGCTGGCAGTCCTTCCCAATTGCAGATCATGTACGGCGTGACCGGTGAGCGCCGGCTCGATGAATACGAGCTGCCCTGGTTGAGCGGTTACGAGAAATCCAAGCCGGTGCGAGTGGGAAACGCGGCGGCCGGCCAGTTCCAACTCGACGTTTTCGGCGAAGTCTTGGACGCGATGTATCAGGCTCATCGGGCCGGCATGGAGACAGAAGAAGCCGACTGGCGTCTGCAGGTGGCGCTGCTCCATTTTCTGGAATCAAAATGGAAGCTCCCCGACGAAGGGATTTGGGAAGTGCGAGGCCCGCGCCGGCAGTTCACGCATTCCAAGGTGATGGCCTGGGTGGCCTTCGACCGCGCGGTCAAGCTGGTCGAGCATTACCATTGCGACTCCAATAACAGCCTGGCGCGTTGGAAAAAACTGCGCGACACCATTCACCGCTCCGTCTGCCGTTACGGCTTCAATAAAAAGCGTGGCGCCTTCACTCAGTACTACGGAGCCGACGCGATGGACGCGAGCCTTCTCATGCTCCCGCTGGTTGGATTTCTCCCGCCCGACGACGAGCGCGTGCTCGGGACGATCGCGGCGGTCGAAGAAGACCTCCTCCAAGATGGCCTTGTCCTGCGTTATCGGCCTAACGAAAAAAAGATCGACGGCCTGCCCGGTTCCGAGGGAGTTTTCCTGCCCTGCTCTTTTTGGCTGGCCGATTGCTACCACCTGACCGGGCGGAAGAAAGAGGCGCGCATGCTTTTCGAGCGGTTGCTCGATCTGCGCAACGACGTTGGGCTGCTCTCCGAGGAGTATTCGCCCTCGAAAAAGCGCCTGCTGGGCAATTTCCCGCAGGCTTTTTCCCACGTCGCGCTCATCAATACCGCGCTCCGTCTCTGCGGAAAATGCGCTCCGCGAATCTAATCGCCTAACGAGAAGCAGAACGGCCGAAAAAAGCGGTCAATCCGCCCGCCAGCGCGAGGGCGAGCCCGGCCGAGAGCCAGTTGCGATGCATTGAGCTCCAAAGCTGCGGACTCGAGCGCCGCGCTCTCGGATCGAAGGGGCCGTGCCCGCCATGATCCGTCTCGGCGTCGAGCGGTTCCCAGAGGTTGTCAGGCCGATCGGGTTCTTCCCGTTCGTTCGTCTGCTGCGCCTTGAAACAGTTGTGCGCCAGGTAATGATCGAGCAAACCGGGCGCGATCTTGTTCCCAACGATCGCTTCGACCGTCGGCAGCCCGACGTAAATTTCCCGGCGCGGATGATGCGAAGCGAAAACAATCGCGCGGGCCGCCACTTCCGGTTGATAGATCGGCGGCACCGGCTGCGCCTTGCGCGGTAGCCGGCTCTTGACCCAGCGAAACTGGGGCGTGTTCAGGGCCGGCATTTGGATCATCGTTAGGGAAACTTTGCTCTGGTCGTGCAGCAACTCGCAGCGAAGTGAATCGCAAAAGCCCTGGATGGCGTGCTTCGAGGCGCAGTAGGCTGCTTGCAGCGGAATGCCGCGATAGGCCAGCGCCGAGCCAACCTGGATGATCGCGCCATGATCGCGCGGCAGCATCCGTTTCAGCGCCGCCAGTGTTCCGTAGACATATCCCAGGTAAGTCACCTCGGTGACGCGTTTGAATTCCTCCGCCGTCATTTTCTTGACCGGCGAAAAGACCGACGTCATCGCCACATTTACCCAGACATCGATCGGGCCAAACGAGTTCTCCACTTCGGCCGCGGCGGCTTCTACCGCTTCCGCGTTCGCCACGTCCGCCGGTAAGACGAGGGCGCGGCCGCCGCGGGTTTCCACCTCGCGTCGTGCAGCTTCCAAGCCGGCGCGTCCGCGCGCGATCAAACCGAGGTGGGCTCCCTCCTCGGCAAAAGCCCGCACGGTGGCTCGCCCGACCCCCGCCGAAGCGCCTGTGATTACAATTACTCGTGGTTTCTTCATCTATAGAAACTTCGCTTGCCGGATCGATTTCGGTTGTGAGACGTCCCGTTGCCGCGCGCGGCGCGATAGATAACGCGATGCACAAGATCATTCCGGAAGAAGGCAACCTTGTCCGCGTCGAGGCGAGCGGAAAACTGACCCAGGAGGATTACGACCAGCTGATCCCAAGCTGGAAAAAAACGATCGCGCAATTCGGCTCCATGCGGCTCCTGCTCATCCTGCAAGATTTCGAGGGTTGGGAACCCGGCGCGGCCTGGGACGATTTTCGTTTCGGAACTTCACACTCTGACAAGGTGGAACGGATCGCGGTGGTTGGGGAAAAAAAGTGGCAGAAATGGCTGATGAAACTGGGCGCGTTTTTCCTCCGGGAAGATTTGAAATATTTCGAATCATCCGACCTTGCCGAAGCCGAGCGCTGGATTCGCGCCTAACGAGGATAGGCGCGAACCGGCGCACTTTGGAAAGTGCCGATCCTATCGGCCGGATCAGGCGGTTGCCTTCGGGATCGTGATCAGAAGCTCGCGATCCTTGCGCTCGACCTTCATCTGCTTGGTCTTGACCGGCTCGGGCAGAGTGACGAGTTGCTCGTAGAGACCGAATTCCACGGTCGACTGAGAGGAGTGTTTCCCCTTCTTTTTCTGCTCCTCGCTCTGCGAAGCGGTCACGCGCAGGGCCTGGTCGCCCCCGGAAGTTACTTTTACATTCTTGCTCTGGCCGTTGGGTAGCGAGACATCGACTTCGTAATGATCGCCCTTGTCGCGCAGGTCGAGGGTGGATGAATAACCAGGCTCTGCGTGCAGAGTTTGCAATGTGGGATTCGCGTTGAACTCACCCATCGCGCGGTGGAAGAAAGCGTCCATCTCATTCTGCATCCGCTCCATGTCGACGAATGGATCCCACGATCCACCCGTACTGCTGAAAGAGGACGATGCCTGAGTCGTGGGAGAGGCCGCAGGCGCCGGGCTCGACTTCGAGGAAGAGGAATTTGCGCCGTTTGTGGCCGAGTCAGCCACTGCCATCGCGGGCAACGCGAGGCTTATCGCTACAGCACTGACGAAAGTTTGGAGATTCGTTTTCATATTATAAAACGACAAAGGAGGCCGGGATTGCGTTCAAGCCGGGCGCATCGAGCGCGCCCGGATCGGTCATTTTATCAAGAGCCTAACGAGTATATGTCAACCGGTTTGGAAAAACTTCCTATTCTCTCGGCCGAGATTTTGGTACGCGATCACGGTGGTGCTTTCGGATTTTCGCCGCTCCCGGCGAGACCGAGGATTGCCAGATGTCGATGGCAGAGTCAGGCAGGCGCCAAGCTGGCGCCAAAATGGCGGCGCGCCCGGAGTGCGGCCTGGGGCGGCGTAGCCGCGACCGTTTTCGCGGGCGTTGGCTCGCGCGCCGCCCTGCTCGGGCACAAATTGCGGCGGCCATTCGCTTCCGCGGCTACGAAAATAAGGCAGTGAACCAAGAGGTGATGCAATTGTATCCGGCGCCAGGGCTCCTCAAAACCGAGGTCAGTTTCAGCGCTCTGGCCCGGGTCGCTCCGGTCGGGATCCTGCGCTTTGACGCCGGTGGCCGATGCAATTACGTCAACGACCGCTGGACCGATCTTACCGGCCTAACGACGTCTGAAGCGATCGGCGATGGCTGGCAGCGTGCCATTCATCCCGAAGATCGGGCCGCGGTCATCGAACGCTGGCGTCAGTTGCGCGACAGCGACGACGTCTTTCTCGAGGAATATCGCATTTCTCGTCCCGACGGCGCGGTCCGTTGGGTCCTGGCGGAAGGAGTGGCGCTCCGTGGTCAAGCCGCCGAAACGCTCGGCTTCATCCGCGCCATCACTGACATCACCAATCATCGCCGGCTCGAGGAGGAATTGAGCGCGGCGCGCGTCGAGTTGGAGGACCGGGTGCGAGAACGGACGGCCAAGCTCGAAACCGAGATGGAAGAGCGGGCCAATCTCGAAAAAGAAGTGCTGGAAAGCCGGCTCCATGAACGCCGCCGTTTCAGTCAGGATCTGCATGACGGCCTCGGGCAGTCGTTAACCGGAATTCTCTTCCGCGCGCTCGCCTTGCAACGCGACCTGGAAGCCGAGGGCTCGAAGCACGCCGCCAAGGCCACCACGATCGGCGAACTGGTCAACGAAGCGATCAACCAGGCGCACAATCTCGCGCGTGGCATCCAACCGGTCTCGGCGCGCCCGGAAGGTCTTGTTTGCGCGCTCGAGGAGCTGACCGATCAACTTCGTCGCTCCCAAGTGGCGGACTGCGCCTTCCTTTGCGATCGGTCGGTCCGGATCAACGATCACGACGCTGCCACTCATCTTTACCGCATCGCGCAGGAAGCCCTGCACAATGCCATCAAGCACAGCGGCGTTCGCCGGATGACGCTTCACCTTGCGCCCGGTTGTTTGGTCGTTCGGGACGAAGGTCGCGGCCAGGCAACCGATGGATCTCCGCGGGGCGGCCGCGGCTTAAACATCATGCGCCATCGCGCCCGTCTCATCGATGCGACTCTGCGCGTCACTTCCGCTCCGGGAGGCGGGACGACGGTGGAATGTCGTTTCCCGTCGCAGCTTTTGCTCGCCTCGGATGAACCATGAATACGAGAGAAAAGTGTCGCGTCCTGCTGGTCGATGATCACGCCGTCGTCCGCGACGGCCTGCGCCAGTTCCTCGAGGGTGAGCCCGATTTCGCCGTCTGCGGGGAAGGGGCCAGCGCGGAACAGGCGCTCGAGGTGGCAACCGAGACGAAGCCGGACTTGGCGATCGTCGACATCTCGTTAGGCGGAGCCAACGGCATCGAGTTGATCAAGAACCTCAAGTGCCTCCGCCCGGGGATACGGATCCTCGTCCTCTCGATGCACGACGAAGCCTATTTTGCCGAACGCGCCCTGCGCGCGGGCGCGACCGGCTACGTCATGAAGCGCGAAGCGCGCGCCCGCATCATGGAGGCAATGCGTGCGGTCCGCGCCGGGCAGATTTACGTCAGCGATCGCATGCGCAAGAGCATGCTGCATCAATACCTCCACGGCAGCGCCGATGGTAAAAGCTCGCCCATCAGTCGCCTGAGCGATCGTGAACTGGAAGTGCTGACTCTGCTCGGCCGTGGGGTGAGCTCGCGCGACATCGCGACTCGCCTGCATCTCAGCCAAAAGACAGTCGACAGCCATCGCACCCATCTGAAAGAAAAACTGAATTTAAGCGGCGCCACCGAGTTGGTGCGGTTCGCCTTTGAATGGGTCACCGCTCAGGAGGGGTAGCCGACTTCTGGTGTTCCCCGAGAAGCGCCACCTTTTCGCCGAGGACGTCCTGCACGTAGAGGGTCTGCACGAGGACGATCGCGACCACGGTTAACGGCGTCGAAAAGATCACACCGATCATTCCAAAAAGAGCCGCCGCGAACACCTGCACACTGAGAAGTAAAGCCGGAGGCAGCGCGACCGCGCGCTTCTGCACAAAGGGCGTGATCGCATAACCTTCGAAAAGATGGACGCCGGTATAGATCGCCCCGACGAGCAGCGCCTTGGCGGGGCTTTCCATCAGGCCGATCAACATCGCCGGGATCGCCGCCGCCACCGCGCCGAGATAAGGAACAAAAAGGAAGAGCCCCGCGATCACGCCGAGCACGAGAGCGAGCGGCACCTGGGCCAGCCAAAGAGCGAGCGCCGTCAGGATGCCCATGAGTGCCATCGTGACGGCGCGACCGAGGAGCCACCAGCGCAAGGCGGTGCGCACCGCCGCCAACACTTCTCCGCCCCGCGCGCGGTGCGCAGGCGCCAGCAGCAGCAAAACGCCATCGCGATAAATCGCCGGCGATGCCGCCACGTAGACTCCGACGAAAAAAATGAAAACCAGCGCCCCGGCCAATTCGAGGGTGATCGAAAACGCCTGCGCCACCGAGCCAAGAATCGAGCCGAAGGAAAGTTTGAGCTCGTCGAGGGAGGGGAGACTGCTGAGCAGCGAGCGGCCCCAGTCGTATTGCTGCAGGCGCGTCTGCGCGAGGTCGATCGAGTTCGGCAGTTGCTCGACCAGGGCTCGTCCCTGCTCCACCACGCGCGGCCCGGCCAGCCAGCAGAAGCCGACGAAGCCGGCCAGGAGCAGAAGAAGGACAAGCGCCAGCGCAGCGAGGCGGGGCAAACGAGTTCGCGCGCGCACCAGATTCGTTAGGCCATCGAGAAAAACGCCAAAGAGGAGCCCGGCAAAAACCAGAAGCAGCGTCGTGGCAAAACGGCGGAGCAGATAAAAGACGATCAGACCGAGGAGGGCGACGCCGAGCGCGACGCCCAGGCGACGGGCCCGCGCCGGGGACGAGAGCGACTTCTCGCTCTGGCGATCGTTAGGCAAAACTCCTCCACTCATTTCGCGGCTCACTAATCTCTAATCGCAGCCCGTGGCGCCGGCGGCGCCTGCGAATTTTCGGGCTCCCGTCGCCGCGGCCATCTGAGGCGCTGGCCGCCGACCCGCAGGCAACTTACAACAGCAACGGGGCTCGAGCAGTTCCGTGATTGCGCCGCGCGGTGATACCAACAACAGCTTCTATGGGAAAAAAGTAACTCCGTCGGAGATTCTGGGCGGAAAAGTCCCGCCACCCGCCGCCGCCGCGCCTCTAATGAAAGAGCTGAACTACGCCGGCAAGGGCGCGACGAAGAATCCGTAACCGGCTGTGGGACTGTTTGGGCTGAGGGCTTGCCCGGCCCTCAGCCATGCCTTTTGCAGCTCGAAGTTTGACCTGCCGGGAGCAGAGGGGCCAGCGCGACGGCCGCTCTTTTCCCGAGCGATCGCCTTAACGTTGAACAAAGAAAAAGGCCATGGCCAGGATGAAATAAACCGCGATCAAGAGGACGCC
>DASXYO010000026.1:0-30028 GCA_036502465.1 Chthoniobacterales bacterium | reverse complement strand
CTTACTCCTCGATTGCTGTTTCGGCCGATGCTTTGATGGATGGCCCCGTTGTTCATTCCGCGGCTACCGCTCATGCGCATGCCGGAAGGTATCCGGCCGCTTGCTTCGCTGTTTCCGCTCGAGAGAAGTGTGAGCCCGGTCGCGACGATGGTCACGGCGGAGCGCACAACTAGTTGTTTTGTTTTCATGCCCGCAGGCTAGGAGTCGTCAAACAGGTGTGCGAACCGCCAAAGGTAACTCGATTGTAACTTATGGCGATTTCTCCTCTCCCTCCCTCGGGGGAAAGGTAACAAGTCTGTTACTCTTAGTCTCAGGATTGCCGCTTGCGCGACGCGCGCGGCGCTATCGTCCGGGAGCAGTCGCTCTGGAAACCTGCTGGCCGTTAGGCAAACTCATTCAGAAGAGGAGGTGGCTCGCGTAGTAGGCGGCGGCGGTGCGGTTTTCCACCCCGAGCTTAATGTAAGTCCTCTGCAGATGCTTCTTCACGGTCGAGATCTTGACCGTGAGAATCTGTGCGATTTCGACATCCGACTTTCCCTTCCGCACCCAGCCGAGCACGACGGCTTCCTGGTAAGT
The DNA here is from genome assembly GCA_036502465.1 of Chthoniobacterales bacterium. Lineage (GTDB taxonomy): Bacteria > Verrucomicrobiota > Verrucomicrobiia > Chthoniobacterales > UBA10450 > Palsa-1392. Next base: position 29,452 of record DASXYO010000026.1, on the reverse strand, counting down.
GAGGCGCTCGTTTTCGATCACCAGTTCCTCGATGAGAAAGAAGGTTGTTCCCTTGCGACCCCGGTCGATGGGAGTAATGACGACCCGGTAGCCGTGGCGCCCCGCGCAATAGGGCTCTTGTGGGCTCGACTGGACCCAGCGGGCGAGGGCCGCCGGCAACAGGAGGCTGCCGTCCTCGACTCCGAGGTATTGCCGCAGGCAACGTCTCGCCACTCTTGTCGCCATGGCGATGCGACCGCTCGCTGTCACCAGCAGCGCTCCTCGACCCTTGCCTGGGTAGTTGGGGTGGGGCGTTTTCAGCAGTTTCCTTCGGAGGGAGGTTTTATCGGGAAGCGGCCGGAAAAGCTGCAAAATTCTCCGCCTCTGCTGCTGAATCCTCTTTCGAATCGTCGATTCGGAGACGCCAGATGGGAGTTGATGAGCGCTTAAAGGAGCCATTTTACCCGGTAAGCGGGGCCGACTCGCACGCCATTGGCGCATCTACTCCTTTTGGCTGTCTGGCGGGATGTTTTATCCGGTCGAGACTGCGTGCGGTGAAAACCCTTCCTGTTGCTGGCGCAGACTCCTTCGTTTCGGGCTCGTCTTCGGCTGCGAATCCTCTCTCCTTCGCCGCTTCTCCTCGCAGAAATGCCACAACTACTCGGGGAGATAGAGCATTCCCTCAGGGCGACACGACGGGGGAAAGCGGATTTATCACGCCGCCTGGACGCGCCGGGACAAATCCTCGGAGAAACCTGACAAATCCTCGGTCCTTTGTCGCAAATCCTCGCAGAAATGCGTCAGCGCCTCTCTCCGGCGTCGCAAATCCCCGGGGCAGAGCGCCAGATCCTTTGGGCCTCGCGACGAAGTGGGGAGGCTTTCCTCCAAGGCGCTGGGGAAAAGACGCCTATTACCGCCCGCCTTTCGCAAATTGAACCCGTGCTTTGCCTTCGCCCCGCATCGCTTTTTCCATGATAACCACGAAAACCAAAACCCTGAGGTAAACATCAATGCCACCAGCCAAATTCTACAAAGCAGTCGTCGATTTCTCGAAATATATCGATGGAAACCTGAGCGCCCCGGCGCACGAGATCTACGATAACATGCTCCTAAGCGCTCTCATCTTTTCCGAGCCGCCGGTGACAATGGCAGCGTTCCTCGTCCTCGTCACCGCCTGGGATCACGCGCTCGGCGAATCGCTCAAGGGCGGAACCGACCGCACCACGCTAAAGAACGACGCCCGGAGGGACCTGGAGGATGCGCTCGGCCGACTCGGCGGCTACGTCAACCTGGTGGCCGATGGAGACCGGGCCAAGATCAACCTAAGCGGCTTCCCCAGCTACAGCACGGAGCATGTGCAAAGCAGCGGTGGAGTCACCTTCGTCCCGCAAGATGTGCGCTGGGAGGATGGTACTCTCTCCGCCACAGCCATCCTGCGCTGGAAGGGGGACGGCAAAGGCTCGACCTACGAAGTGCAGAGCTGCATCGGCGATCCCACGGTGGAAGGGAACTGGACTTACCGCGGCTCCTTCACCGGCGGCCGGGCGGAACTGGATGGCTTCGTTCCCGGCACGGTGATCTGGGGCCGAGCGCGCAAGATCGGGACCCGCGGCGCCGTCGGTGGCTGGAGCGATCCCGCGCAAACCCGTGTCAAGTAGCCGCGCCCCCCGGGAAGGTGGCGGCCGCCTTCTTTACCCGCGGGATTTTCCTCATGGGCGAAAAGTAACAACCGCGTAACTAATCGCGAGTTGCTGCGGAAAAGTGGAGCGAGCAAATTCGCCCCACATGAAGACCCGCAACAATCTCAGCAAGGGAGCTGCCAAAACTGGCGCTCGTCGGAAGACTCTTTTCAACACGCTTTGCCTCGGCCTCGTCTTATGTGTCATCTCTGCCGGGCTCGCCTCGGCCCAGGCGACACGGCAACGTTCCTTTCCCATCCGCGGCGGGAGCCAGCCGACCTCCATCACCATGGGAGCGGATGGCAACTTCTGGTTCACACTTTCCAACAGCAACGAGGTCGCTCGGATCACTCCCCGTGGAGTAATCAGTTATTTCACGACCCCGAGCCTGAGTAACCCAGCCCTCATCACGCTGGGGCCGGACGGAAACATTTGGTTTGGCGAGGGCTCGACCGGGGCAATCGCCTCCGTCACGCCGGCTGGCGTGGTGACGGAACATCAATTCTCGTTTTTCGGAGTCAGTGTCGGCATTACCGCCGGCTCGGACGGTAACATGTGGTTTACCGACCAGACCGACAGCGCCATCTGGCGTTATGATCTCTCAAGCGGGATTTTCACTGAGTTCAAGTTGCCGACTCCGAACGCTTTCCCGGGCGATATTACGACCGGGGCTGATGGTAACATGTGGTTCACCGAGCAGGCGGTCGGGAAATTTGGCCGAATCACACCGAGGGGAGTAATCACCGAGTTCACCGGTGTTGACTCGCCGGGATCGATTGCCGCTGGGCCCGACGGCAATATCTGGATCGCGAGCGCTTTCGTGCCGCAGATCGCCCGGGTCACGCCCACGCTGGATATCACGATCTTTCCTACGCCGGATAGCCCGACGATCATTCGGCCCGGCGGTGCGAATGACCTTATCTTCACAGAATTCGGCTCGAGCAAAATAGCGTCCATCACCACAGACGGCGTCGTGACTGAATCGGCGGAATTTCCCGGCAGCTTTCCGACCGGGATCACTTCCGGCCCGGGACGTAGCGTCTGGTTTCTCGGCTTCGGAAATAACCGGGTCTATCTCACAACCACGCCTCGCTAGTCTTACCAAACCCGGGCAAGGCTCATGCGCATGCCGGAAGGACCGCGGTCGCTCACTTCGCCATGAAAACTGACACCTTTAGCGTCATCCGGGCCGCTGGCTATCGTCAGCGACGATCCGACTGGCGTAACACGCGCCCGCGGTGCGATTATTCGTCGAAAGCTTCGGGAAAGTTCGTTCCAAGTTTTTTCACGATCAGCTTCCGTTCCCACCCAACGCGAGAGGGACTCTTCCTGCAAGAGGCGCCGCTGCGGGCAAATCGGAGCACCGCGGTAAAAGGAGAACATCCTTAGACCGAGCTGCAAAATAAGCACAGCAATTCGCAAGGTGAGGTGAGCGAACCGGGGGCGCTGCCATTAAACATAAGGTATGAACATAACGAAATTCGATCGATTGGACGCCTCGGAGGCAGAGCGAAGGGTCCGGGCTATGCCGGCGAAATTGGCGATCCTGTTCGCCTTTACCGTGTCGATCCTCCTCTTGGCTGGCCGGGCTCATGCCGTGGATTCACTGCCGATTTTGTGGGAAGCTGGCGGACAGAGTTCAGGTACCGACAGTGCGGGACAGGCAGCCCGCATCGTGACGGACAACGCCGGGAACGTAGCTGTGGTGTCGGCACCTGCTTTCGCGACGGACCTGGCAGTAACGTCCTACACGTCGACAGGAGTTTTTCGCTGGCAGAACGCAGTCAGTCCATCGGTCGGCACCTTTCTGGCCGACTGGATTGCGGCGGCGCCGAACGGCGATTTCGTGGCTGTGGGCCACAATGTCAACTCCAGTGGAAACCCGATCGCAATCACACTCGTTCGCTTTGGTTTTGAGGGGACTCTTCAGTGGAGGGTGGATCTCGTCGGCACACTGCCAAGTGTCGGGCGATTGCTCTTGGATTCAGGCGGCAACGCCTACCTCGGCTACAACTCGCTCGGAGATGGGCAGGACATTCAGCTACGCAAATATAGCCCGGCGGGAGTCCTTCTTTGGTCGCAGGTTATCAATACCGGACTTCAATCCAATAATATTGCCACCTCTCTGGCGTTGAGCAGCGATCAAACGGAGGTTGCTTTGACGGGCGATACGATTGGCGGGACCGAATGGATCACGGCTCTCTACCAGACTTCGACCGGTGTTCGGAAATGGCTGGTGGTAGCTCCTGAAGGAACGGCAGCGCGGGACGTCGTGATCGACTCCAATAGGGTATATGTGACCGGTCAGGGGAACGTCGGGATCAACAGCTTTCTTACCGTCGTGGCTTATGACCGCCTTACCGGCGTGCGGCTGTGGCGCACAGATAAGAAGCCCGTGGACGGCGGAAATGCAGCCGGTCTACGGATTGCCTTGGCGCCCGACGGCAGCCTCGTCGCGACTGGCCAGGCGCTACGTGGCTTTCTCGACTGGTACACTGTGAGCTTAGAGACCACCGGCGCCGTTCGCTGGGAGGCGGTCCGTGACGGTGGATTGAACACCGACGAAATACCAGCCGCCGTGCTGGTCCTGCCCGACGGAACCTCGGTGGTGACTGGAAAGGGCGGGCCAAATCTACCCGGCGGGTTCATCCCCGGCGTGACAGCTGGTTACTCGCCCGCCGGCACTCTGCTATGGGAAGCATTCTCGCCGCTGGCAACTGTTTGGGTCACAAGTCTGCCTAACGGCGACGTGGTTGCGACCGGCGGCTACGATGCCTATTTGGCGGCGTTCCGGCCGTCGGGAACTACCTCTGGAACAATGCACATTGCCGATCTCGATGCTTCTGCTGTCTCGATGGGACGCACTTGGACCGCAACGGTCACGGCGACTGTCCGGGATAACGGAGCCGCCCTGATCTCAGGGGCGACAGTGAGTGGGACCTGGAGGCGTGGCAACGTCGGGACATGCACGACCGACGCGAGCGGCACGTGTTCGGTCGCGCTGTCGACCAGGGCGAAGAATGAACAATTCACGATCACGGACGTGACTCACGCCAGCCTAACCTACGACCCGTCCGCCAACACTGACCCGGACGGCGATAGCAACGGCACTGTGATCAAAATCAAAAAGCCCTGAGTGGCGAACCGGGATCGCAATCATGCGATGTCGCAACCGACGTCGGCGGTCTTGACCTGATCACTCACGCTGTGGTCCAGACAACCGCCTGAGTTGCTCTGCGCGCTAAAAGTAACAACCGCGTAACCATTGGCGGTTTGCCGGACGACGTGATGGCCCTTTCTATGACTTTCAACCAAAGGCACACAACTATTATGAAGACAATGAAACGACTGATGGCAACTGCGATCGCAGTCTGTCTTGGCGCAATCGCAGTTCCGGCGCAAGCAAGCGACCTGCTTTTCTCACAACTCGTCGACGGTCAATCGGTCTTCGGTCCGAGTGATGTGTGGACTCAGTCGCATGTCGACCGAGAGGTGGCAGACGATTTCGATGTGGTCGGCACTATCGACCGCTTAGTCGCGAATGGCTCAGCTTCGGATTTCCTTACCTTTAAGGGGGTGAACGTTCGCTTCTATGCCTATAACACCGATGGCACGCCCGGCGCGCTGCAGCAGGAGTACTTCTTCGCGACCGGTTACAACGCCGGGACGGTGGATGTAACTTTGACCCCGGCGTTTTCAGCAACCGGGAAACATTTCATTTCTGTCCAGCCGGTAATCGATGGCTGGTATTGGTGGAGCGCGAACACCAATAACCCGCACGGGACAAACTTCTATTACCGCGATAACGCCGCCGGCGACGTCGTCTGGAAGCATGACAATACCGTCTTTTATCCAAACTCCGATGTTGCTTTCGCCCTTTATGGAACGGTTAGCGGTGCAGGGCAGATCACAAGCCTCTCCGCGACGACGCTGGAGCGGAGCGGATACCTGGAAATCAACGGAAGCAACTTCGGAAGCGACGGCACAGTCCTAATCGACGGCGTCTCCGCACCGGTTTCGGATTGGCAGAGCACCAAGATCGTGGCTTATGTGCCAGAATCGACCCGGCTGGCGACGGTGCCGGTGCAGATGGTGAACGCTTCGGGAATCCCGAGCAACACTCTGAACCTTACGGTGACGGCGCGCCAGGCCGCCGGTCGGGTCAACTGGCGCTTCCGCCAAAACGGGCCTTACTCTCTGGTGCGCCCGGCGATTGGGCCGGATGGAACGATTTATTCGGTCGATGCCTTTGCCCATCTCTACGCGCTGACCCCCGACGGTGGCCTGAAGTGGCTGGTGCGAGGCGCGGGGAGCAAAGGCGTAGCCGTGAATACGGATGGGACCATCTACGTCGCCTCCGAGACATTTATTAACGCCTATAACCCGGATGGCTCGGTAAAGTGGTCTTTCTTGCAGAATCCGCGTGCGCTGACCTGCATCGGCGTCTCGGTCGGACCGGATGGAAATATATACTCCGTCGGCACGCAAGGTATGGGTGTGTTTTCGCTCACGCCGGCGGGTACCCTGCGGTGGGCTAACCCCGAGCCCTACCAGCGCCCAATTGTTGACTATGCCGAGATTGTTTTTGGCCCGAATGGGACCAAGCAGCAACTCTACTTCTCTGCCAACGCTCACATGCGGGGAGTGGGACTAGACGGCAGTTCCGTCTTTACCGTGACCAGAGGACAGCCTGCGGTCGCTCCGGACGGAAGTGTGCACAACACCTTCACCTCCTACGCACCAAGTGGCAGCATCAATTGGAACTTCGTCACGGACTACCCGAACAATGTCGCCTCGGCGCCCGACATCGGCAGTGATGGGATTCATTACTTCGTGCAAAACACAGTCGAACTCTTCGCGGTCAATCCCGATGGGTCGCTGCGCTGGCACCGGACCCTCAGTGATTACGTCGACAGTCCCGTCGTCGATCCGCAGAATACACAATTGCTCGTCGGGAGCGCCGCCACGCTCAACTTCGCCGGCTATATCATCTCCGAGAGCGCCCAGGATGGTCATGAGCTCTGGCGCGTGGACCTTCCTGCTGAGGCTGGCTTTAACCAATCTACTGATACAAAGGCCCGCTTCACGCCCGATGGCTCAACCGCCTATTACACCACCTACACCGCGACGGGCGATAACAACACGAGCAGGTCGTTCGTCTATGCGCTCGATGCCACAATTGCCACCTCGCAAGCTTTGCTGCGAAGCACGAATATCACGTTGACCACGGCCCAAGCTCGCACCGCAATCAAAGCGACTGGCAAAGTCACGGTAAAAGATGCGAACGGCGTGGCCGTTGCCGGCGCAACCGCCTCCGTCACATGGACGTTGCCGGGCGGCACGACCACGTCCCAAACGGTGGCGACGAACACGAAGGGAATCGCCACTTTCAAGGTCACGAGCGTTTCAGGGACTTACACGCTCACAGTGACGAATCTCACGAAAGCAGGCTATGTCTTCGACCCGGCGAACAGTGTCCTGACAAAAAGCATCCTCAGCCACTAAAGCCGCCATCCGGTAACGACTTTTCCAAAAGTAACAACCGCGTAACTCTTCAGTATTTGCCGGACGAAGGCGCTTTGTTTATCGGAAGGGCCAACCAAAAATAATATTATGATCTCATTCCTCGTTTCCGCTTTCCTTTTCAGACAATCCGCCGGCCGAGGCACTTGTTTTCTTCGTCGAAAAGTACTGCTCGGCGCTCTCTTCCTGTTCTGTCTCGTCTTCTCCGCTGCCGCTCGAGCGCAGACCGCGCAGTGGGTTAAGCAGATGGGCACCGGCGGAATCAGTAATGGCGTGAGCACCGACGCGGCGGGCAACGTCTACGCGACCGGGGTGGTAAGTAATCCCGGGTTATTCGATAACTTGGTCATCCCCTGCAATGCGTCGGATGTTTTCCTGGCGAAATACGACACGGCCGGAAACGTCCAATGGGTAAACATTGGTGGCGGCGAGCTCCTCGACCAAGGTAATGAAATCGCGACTGACGCGAGCGGTAATTCTTATGTCGCGGGCGCGATTCAAACGAACAGCCTTCATCCGACCGCGACATTTGGGAACTTTACGCTGACCGGAAACGGCGATTACGACTGGCTCATCGTTAAATACGACGCCGGCGGGGAGGTGGTCTGGGCAAAGAACTACGGCAGCGCTCTGGGCGACTTTGCCGACGGTGTTGCGCTGGACGCGGCGGGCAACGTCTATGTGGTCGGCTATTTCAGCAGCACCATGACAGTCCAGGGTGTCACGGTAACGAGTAAGGGAATTTTTGACATTTTTCTGGCCAAGTTCGACACCAATGGAACGCTTCTCTGGCTCAAGACGGCGGGTGGAACTGGTTCCGACCAAGCCCACGGAGTGGTCGTGGACGGCGCTGGGAATCCTGGGATCACCGGGGAATTCCAGGGCACCGCAACCTTTGGCACGAATACGCTTAGGGCCGCTGGGCTGGGCGATGCCTTCATCGCGAAATATGACGCAGCGGGAAATAACCTATGGGCCCACGGCGGCGGCAGCACGACTGCGTTTGCCGGCGATCCGGCCAAGGCAATTGCGGTCGACTCGATAAACAACTTTTACATTACCGGCGACTACACCGGCACTGCGACTTTCGATGGTCTTTCAGTCACGAACACTGGGACCAGCGGCACCGATATTTTCCTTGCCAAATATAACAGCAATGGAGCGATCCAGTGGCTCCATCATGCCGGCGGTCCGGTTTCGGACAAAGGTTACGCGATTGGGGCCGACGCCGCGGGTAATACCTGGGTGAGTGGCTTTGCCGGAAGTGGCACCGGAGTGGTGTTTGATAGCATCGCGCTCCCGCCGATTGGGAACGAGTATATTTTCGTCGCCAAGTACGATCCCTCGGGGTCGGTGCAGTACGTGAAGCAGTATGCCGCCGGCAGCGGTCAGGACGTTCACGTGCTCAGTAACGGTGTTGTCTACCTCAATGGCGGTGCGTCGAAGAGCAACTCGGGAAATGAGTTCGACAACATCAGCCTCCTCTATGTGGATCGGGGTGGCTTCATCTGTCAGTTCAGCGAGGCCACCGATCCGGGCTGCGAGCCCCCTGCTGGGGTGACTGCTAATAAGATCGCCTCGAAATCGGCTGCCATTAGCTGGACGGCCGTGCCTGGAGCGGTGAGCTATTCGGTACAATATCGTAAGCAAGGCACCACGAGGTGGAAAACGATCATAACCGCGACCACCACGGTGAACCTGAAGAAGCTTTTGCCGGCAACGTCCTACGAATACCAGGCGGCCACAAACTGCGCGGGCGAGACAAGTCCTTACTCGGCGGTCCAGGTCTTTACTACGGCTCCATAGAACAAGTGCAATTCAGCTTTCATCACTCAAACTCATCCCTTCCAGCAGTCCATAGGTGACCTCATGAAAACTCAATCCTCGTGGCCGCGCGCTTTGATCGTCCTCTCTCTGATCCTCACGTCCTTCGCTGTTGAAGGTGCATCCATACTGCCCTCTCGCTTCTTGAGCGGTGACGCCGCGGTCGGCCCAGCCGCGGGAGATCAAGTGTCCCCGGAAATTGCGAGTCGCGCCGGCAGCTATCTGGCCGTCTGGCAGGACAAGCGTTCTTTCGGAACGAGCCTTCCGGTTCCCTCCTTTGAGTGGGAAACTTCGAGCGATATCTATGGCATGCGCTTCGACGCGAACGGCGTCCTAGTGGCGGCGGAAGGCAGGACGGACCCGACGAGCAACGTCAGACCATTTTGACCCACTGACTCCCGGCCAGCTCTCCGGGCCGGAAGGAACTAAGATCGATGCGATGGCGTTTATCTCTTCTAAATCTTGGCAGCGCCGCCCGATTCCTACAGAGTTGGGTTCGACTTCGGCGCGGCCGGGAACCAATGGCCGATCGCTGTGGCGACGGCCGACAAGGAAGGTCGCGACACTCCGCTGGCGGTGAACTTTAGCTCCGCCGGAAGTGCCGGCCTGGATGGAGTCATTGCCTCTTATCTCTGGAACTTTGGCGACGGATCGACCTCCCCCGTGGCCAATCCGAGCCATACCTACGCAGTGCCCGGCAAATATGTGGCTACTCTAACGGTCACCGACAAATCTGGGTGCAGCTACCGCGAACACCGTGGCGTTGGAAGTAACCACACCGTCCCGCCGGCGCCGACCAATCTCACCGCTGTAGTGCAATCCAAGACGATTGGCTGGAAGCTAAAAACCCGTGTGAAATTGGATTGGATGAATAATGCGGCGAGCGAGAGCGGCTATCTCGTGGAGAGGTGCATCAACGTAGGTTGCACTAATTTTCGCTCCGATCGCCACGCTGCCTGCGAACAGTGTGAGATACTACGACAAAGCCGTGATTGGGGCCACGACTTACCGTTACCGGGCCGCTGCAACCAGCTCCGGCGAACAATCCCTGTATTCGAACATCGCAGAAGCTACGACACCGTGACTTCGGCCGCCGCCGATCAGTGGTTCATCCGGGCTCGCCTAAGCCGCGGGGTGCGCAAGCATGCGCTAAAAAATGGCAACCGCGCGACAGCAGGCGCTTCGATGGGCTGCTAGCATCGGTCGATGGAAAAAGTCCAGATCGCTCCGCTGTCCCTCTTCACCGTCTGTCTTGCCGGTCTCTTGTTTTTTGGGACAGACAAGGCGGAGGCTGGTGCGCGCCGGTTCACCTATGTCTATGAAGCCACAACCGCGGCTCCCGGTTCTCTCGAGACGGAAACCTGGGTGACCTGGAAGACGAGCCCGGAAGAGGAGCCGCGATACAATGCACTCGATTTCCGCCACGAGATTGAGTTTGGAATCACCGACCATTTCCAGGCTGCGATTTACCTCGCGGACTGGGGCTATGTTGAGGATCCGGCTGCGAATGAACACGAATTCAATTATCAGAGTTCAGCTGTCGAGTTGATCTATAACCTGACAAACCCGACGACCGACCTGCTCGGATCGGCTCTGTATGGTGAGATCCGGGGCGGGCCAGACGAGTTGGAATTGGAATCAAAACTAATTCTTCAGAAAAACCTCGGTAGGTTCGTCGTCGCCTACAATGCAACCTTGGAAGCCAAGTGGGAAGGAGAACGGCTCGAAGAAAAGGGAGGAGAGTTCGCCCAGTCGCTCGGGGTGAGTTACGAAGTTTCGCCTGCATTTCTTTTGGGCGCGGAACTGTTGCACGAGATAGATCTGCCCGATTGGTCGGAGGCCGAGGACTCCGTCCTCTACGCCGGCCCTAACCTATCCTATCGGCATGGGAACTGGTGGGTTACGCTGACGCCTTTGGCCCAGTTGACCAACGCCGCTTCAGAAGTCGACTTCCAAACGCGCCTGATCTTCGGCTTTAGTTTTTGAGTCGATGAAAACCCGTGTCGCGCAGCTAATCGTCGCTAGTTTCTGTGGTATTCTTCTTGGCAGTTGCGGCACGAATCCCAACGCGGCTTTCCCGACAGCGCATGCGGTGACTGCCGCCAGAGGCGAAAAGGAGGGCTCAGACTTTGCGACCTTGGAACGAGGTCGAAAGATCTACACCACCGCCTGCACGGAATGCCACGTGGCGCGGGCGATCTCCCACTATTCCGTCGCGCAATGGCATCATTACGTGAGCATCATGGCGCCACGGGCCGGGTTAAAGCCGCAGGATCAGGCGGCGGTCGAAGCCTATGTCGTCGCGGCGCGGAAGTCGTTATCGCACAGTTCCGATCAACATTAGCAGTGACACACTCGAGGGGGCTTCCGTCGGTTAAGTTCGTATCTGTGGCGGGAGCGAAAGTTACAGAGGCGAAACTATTGACGGTTCGCGTCTAAGCAGCACTCTCAATACTCTTACCGCCATGAAAACATTCATAGTTCGGTTGACAGGGTTCCTTGGCTTGCTGCTCGCTTTCGCAGCACCGGGGCGTGGGGAGGAAAGTCATCGGGGGTTCTTTGAAGCAAATCTGGCCGGCGGCGGCAAGGCTGTCTTCTTCGTGCAGGGTAACCATGCCATTTCTGTCTATGTCTTCGATGTGGCGAGCGGCACAGCCAGTTTCGCTGGAGGAGACATTGCCGATGACAGCACCTTCTCGGCCGTTGCGAGTAATGGTGTGACGATCGCCGGCTCGGTTCATGACGATGATAACCCTGAAGCATTTGACGACGATCAAGTGACGGCCACGATCGGCGGCGCGGCCGTGACCGGTATTCGCTCGGGAAGCTTCGGACCGAGTGATGATATCCCAGGGCGTTTCACGGGAACCGCACTGAGTCCGACGGGGGCGTCACTTGAGGTAAAGATGGTAGTCGATTCCCAAAATAACATCTTCTTTATCGCTGAGGACGGGGTAAACGTGTTCGGCGGTTTTGGAACGGTCAACCGCACGCTGGTTGTTAAGGCCATCAGCATCGATAAGCATGGTGACGACGATCCCCCGGGTGACGATCACGGTCAGGACAATGATGATCTGGCGGACTTCAACGAAGATCTGAATGACGATCATCCGAATGCTACCTTCTCACTCAGTTTTCTGAGTGGCGAGAGTGCCACTGGCAACCTCACCTTTGGCCACGGTGCCTTCCTTGGTGACTTCACGTTCGGCGGTGTCACTTACTTTTTTCGGGCGCCGCAGGAATCGTCTGAGAACCACCTCGCGAACATTTCCACCCGCGGCTTTGTGAGCACGGGACAAGGGCAGTTGATTGGCGGCTTCATTATCACTGGCGGCCCGAAACTCGTGCTGATCCGTGCCCTTGGACCTTCATTAGCCGCCGCGGGCGTCTCACCAGTTCTGGAGAATCCGGTCCTGCAGCTCTTCAGCGGTTCGACGGAGCTGCGTTCGAACGACGACTGGCAAAGCGCCTCAAACTCCGATGGCGTTGTTGCTTCGGCGTTGCCGCCGCAGAATCCCAAGGAAGCGAGCATTCTGGTGCGCCTCGAACCGGGCGCCTACACGACGATCGTGACCGGCGCGAACGATACAACGGGCATCGCGCTAGTCGAAGTCTACGAGATGGAGCACGACTAGGAGGCTTCTAACCAGAAAATGCCTCGCGCCTTCGGACGCGGGGCATTTTCTTTAATAAGACTTCGCCCACAGCACGCGGCGGGGGCTAGGTTCGCCGGTGATAACGCAATTTCCTCTCTCCGGCGGATTGGCCGGATCGTCGAAGGGGATGCAACGAATCGTGACCTTCAGGTCGCTCTTTATTTGCTCCTCCACCGCACGCGAGCCGTTCCAATGGGCGAGGGCGAACCCACCATGGATTTCCGGTTTCGCGGCATTCTTTGGAGTGAAGAAATCGTAGAACTCTTCTTTCGTATCGATCATTCGCGTGTGCTCTTCGCGGAAAGCGAGGGCGCGGTCGAAGAGATTTTTCTGAATCGAATCGAGCAGTCCGCTGGCTTGATTAACGAAATCGGCAGTGGCTAAGAAAGCTTTGGCCTTCGAGTCTTCATCGCGTCGCGTCACCGCGACGCTGCCGCTTTCCAAATCGCGCGGGCCGAGCTCGACACGGATCGGCACACCTTTCTTGATCCATTCCCAGTTTTTGACTCCGCCCCCGAGATCGCGTTGATCGACGTGCACTTCCAACGGTGCGCCGTGCCAATTGATGGCGCGAAGCTGTGTCGCGAGATCGTTAGCCGCCGCTAAAACGGCCTCGCGGGTTTCCGGTTTGGGCGTGATCGGAATGATAACCACGTGAGTGGGCGCGATCCGTGGCGGCAGGATGAGCCCGTCGTCGTCGGCGTGCATCATGATCACCGTGCCGACCATGCGCGTGCTGACTCCCCAGCTCGTCGTCCAGCCAAACTCTTGTTTGCCGTCGCGGGTCTGGAATTGGATCCCGCTCGACCGGGAGAAATTCTGGCCGAGAAAATGCGAGGTGCCGGCCTGGATTGCCTTCCGATCCTGGACCATCGCCTCGATGCAAAGCGTCTGGACCGCGCCCGGGAAGCGTTCGCTCTCCGACTTCTCGCCGGTGAACACCGGCACCGCCAAATATTCGCGGACAAAGGTCTCGTAAACGTCGAGCATCTGCTTGGTCTCGGCGCGCGCTTCCGCTTCGGTTTCGTGCACCGTGTGCCCTTCCTGCCAGAGAAATTCCGTCGTTCGGAGGAACAAACGCGGACGCATTTCCCAGCGCACGACATTGGCCCACTGGTTGATCAGAATCGGCAGGTCGCGATACGACTGCACCCACTTCGCGTAGGTTGCACCGATGATTGTTTCGGAGGTTGGCCTAACGACTAACGGCTCAGCCAAAGGGCTGGCCGGGACCATTTTGCCGTCGGCATTCAACTCCAGGCGATGATGCGTAACGACGGCGCACTCCTTGGCGAAACCCTCGACGTGCTCCGCTTCCTTCTGCATGTAGCTGAGCGGAATGAAGAGCGGAAAATAGGCGTTCTTGTGTCCAGTCGCTTTGAACATGACGTCGAGCGCGCGCTGCATGTTTTCCCAGATGCCGTAGCCCCAGGGCTTGATCACCATGCAACCGCGCACGTCGCTCGATTCCGCCATGTCGCCGGCCTTGATGACCTGCTGGTACCATTCGGGGAAATCTTCCGCGCGACGCGGGCTGATGGCGGATTTGGGTTGATCGGGCTTGGCCATAACGGAGCGCGATACTTAAACCGCCGCGCCCAGATTGGCCAGCCGCGGTTTTCCCTGGCCCTGGTGAGCTGCTAGTTGCGGGCCAAGAGCGAGGTGGAAGCCGGGCCGCGTTCGACGTAGCCGCCCGCGAAATCGATACTGCAAACGGTCCGGTAACGCGCATGCGGGCCGACCGCCGCTCCGGCCACGTTGAATTCCGGATTGAAGATATTCTTCCGATGCTTCCGGCCGCGCAGTCCGTCGTCAATGATGAGCGCGATCACGATGTCGCGGGCGGTGGATTTGCCGTAGGAAATATTTTCACCCCAACGACCGCTCCAGATGCCATGGCGATTCATGCGCTGGCCCGGATCGCTGCTGTCGGATCCGCGATGTCCGAAAGCGCCTCCGGCCTGTTCGGCGACATGCTCGGCCGCGGCCGCTGCTATCCCGTTGGAAAATGTCAGTGCCGCCAGCGGTTTTTGGTGTTGCAGAAAGCGGATCGCGTCGTTCACTGCGCGGACGCCTTCGTGGGTGCGAAGCATCGTTTTGCCAGGCAGAATGAGAATGTTTCCCTGAAATCTGCCCCGCAGTTCCGACAAATATCCGGCATAGACCTCCGGATGCTGGCGGGCCAGATTCATCTCGCGAACGACGGCAGCTCCGCCGCCGAAGGGCGCCCGGGAAGGACCCGCGACCGAGGCTTGAAGCCCTGCCAGGAGGAAAAGAAATGCAATGGCCCGCGAGCGCATCCTTTCCTTGAAGCAGTCCGGGTGCCATCGACATTTGACACCTGCGGCCCACACCGCTAATTTCCCCGCCCTTCCCCCGACTCTTCACATGAAAACGTTTTCTGCTAAAGCCAACGAGGTCGACCGTAAATGGTGGATCATCGACGCCCGCGATCAGGTCCTCGGCCAGGTCGCCGTCAAAGCCGCCAATCTGCTTCGAGGCAAAGAAAAGGCGATCGTCACGCCGCATGTCGATACGGGTGATTTTGTAGTCGTCATCAATGCCGACAAAGTGCGTGTGACCGGCAAAAAGGAAGAGCAAAAGACCTTCATGAGCTTTTCCGGTTTCGTCGGCGGCCACAAGAGCGAGAGCGTGAAGTCGCGCCGGGAACGGCATCCCGAGTTGCTCGTGGAACACGCCGTCCGCGGAATGATTCCGCACAACAAACTGGGCCGGCAGGTTTATCGGAAGCTGAAAGTTTATAGCGGCGAAGAGCATCCGCACGGCGCCCAGCAGCCGCAGAACGTGGTGTTGGACTAACGAAATATTTTCATGGCTGAGACACAGGAATTCATCGCCACCGGACGCCGCAAAACGGCCGTCGCGCGCATTCGCATGACGCCGGGCAACGGCAAAATCGACGTCAACGGCAAGAGCTTCGAGGATTACTTCCCGACCGTGCCGCTGCAAAATACCGTCCTGCAACCGTTGCAGCTGGTGAAATTGACCAACGCCTACGACGTCACCGTCAACACGACCGGCGGCGGGGCTACCGGCCAGGCTGGCGCGGCGCGGCTCGCGATCTCGCGGGCCCTGCTTCAGGTTGACGCTAATCTTCGCGGCACATTAAAGGCCGAGGGTCTGCTCCGCCGCGATCCGCGGATGAAAGAGCGCAAGAAGTCCGGTCAACCGGGCGCGCGCAAACGCTTCCAGTTCTCGAAGCGATAGGAATTTCCCGAAGGTAGCGCGAGCTTCCGGCTTGCCGCCTCGAGGATTACGCAAGCTGGAAGCTTGCGCTACCTTACGGCTTCTTCGCGGGCGAGGGCTGCTCTGGTGGACGTGCCATCGGAATCGATTGCACCTCCGGCTGCGCCAGCGGCTTCGGCATCTCCGCGGCAGCTGGTTTGGGGAGCGACATCAACTGCTGGATGGCCTCATTTGTCACCGCACTGTCGCGATACTGCGACATGATCGTTTCGCAGGCCCGGCGCGCTTCCTCGATGCGATTCTTCGCCTTTAAGAGCGGGACCTCAGCGAGGAGGGCGAGGGGCGCGTTGAAACTTTGCGGGTATTCCGTGGCCAGACGCTGGTAGGTGCTGAGCGCTTCGTCTTTTTTGCCTAACGATTCCAGATTTGCCGCCACGCCCATCCAGGCGGTCGTGATCAATTGGTGCTTCGGATATTGATCGATGAACTTATGCAGGGTCGTGTTTGCCTCGGCGTAATTCTTCTTCGAGCGCTGCTGACCGGCGAGGAGAAGGTAGGCGCTCGCGGCCGGGCCGGTTCCCGGGTAGCGCGTAATCACCTGCTGGAATTCCTCGGGCGAATGGGCCGCCGACAGCAACGCAGTGGCGTCAGCCGCGGCGCGCGCAGTGTAAAGCTCGTAGCCGGCGAAACCGAGACCGCCGAGAATGAGGATGGCGGCGATCGCGATGATGGTGGTCTTGTATTTATCCCAAAAAAGATGGGTCTCGAGCGCAGGATCAGAGGTGATTTGGGATACGGTGGCCATGGAAAACGGAGTTGTGTCTATGCCACGCGAACCATTTGCGTGCAAGCGCGGGAAGTCGCTGCCTCGTGCGCGCCTACTCTGGGCAAACCCGACGGGTCGGCTCAATAAGGATTCGCCACCATGCCGCGGGGAGCACGCACTTCGACTTGCCCGTTGCGCACCCGCACTTCGAAACAGGGCTGGGCGTAGGCCGCGGGTCCGACCAAAACGCGCCCGTCTTCGATTGCGAATTTCGAGTAGTGCCACGGGCAGGTGACCGTTTCGCCATCGAACTTTCCCTCCGAAAGCGGGCCACCGAGGTGCGAGCATTTCTCTGCCATCGCGAAGATCCGGCCGCCGCGTTTGACGAGGAAGATCGGCACGCCGTCGGCCTCGGCTTTATGCATTTTGTTTTCCTGCAGTTCCGACTCCTCGAGCACAGGAACAAATTTTTCAGGCAGCTCTTCTGGCGCGTGGTTGACGCCGATCCGCTCGTTGTAAACCAGATGCCCGCCGAGATAGGCGCCGACCATCGAAAGGGCGAAGCCAGCGAATCCGGTCGTTAGGCCAGCACGCCGGCAGCCGTATTTCCGCTGCCACCACGAACCGATGTAGCAGGCCGTCGCCGCGATATTCGTAACGGCATGCAACGCGCCGACTCTGCGCGGTTTCTCGTAGGTGTAATTCCAATCGTTCAGTCCGGTCAGCGCTGCACCGGCCGCGCCGAGGAGACCAATGCCAACTGCAACGTCGCTCCCGCGGGCGAGGCTTTCGTCGCCGGTTGCGAGTTCATAAGCGTCGAGCGCGGCTGCAGCCGTCCAAGCCCCGAGTGGGACGTCTGTGATGACCGGGTGAAGCGGATGTCCAAACCACGTGCCGTGGAAAAAGTTGCGCACTTTTTCCCCGAACGGGATGTCTTTCAAAAAAATCGCGTCGGCGGTCGCGCCGAGTACCGTTTCGATCGGCTTCAGCCATTTCTGGCGGCTGATAAAATCTCCCAGTTTGTCCATGCTATTGAATCGCAAATCAGCCGGCGGATGGCCCCCGCGGTTCGGGGAATTGCGCTCCGGATTGGCAGAGCGTTGCGAAGGTCGGCCGAACGTCGGACGTTCTGCCGTGATCCCACACGACAAGCTTTTCACACCCGGTCCCGTCGAGGTCTCGGAAAAAACGATGGCCGCTTTCTCGCGTCCGATGATCGGCCATCGCGGCGAAGCCTTCAAAGCGCTTTACCGCGAAATCCATCCGCCACTCCAGGAGTTGTTCGGAACGAAGCAGCCGGTTTTCCTTTCCACTTCCTCGGCTTGGGGAGTGATGGAAGCGGCCATCCGCAATCTCGTTAGGCAACGCGTCCTCTGCTGCATGTGCGGAGCGTTTTCTGATAAATGGCTCGATGTCGCGCGCCGTTGCGGCAAGGAAGCCGAGCCGCTCCAGGTGGAGTGGGGCGAGGCGATCGATCACAAGGCGCTCGATGCGCAGCTGGCGACGGGAAAATTCGACACCGTCACCCTCATCCACAATGAGACCTCGACCGGGGTCATGAATCCGCTCCCGGAGATCTGCTGCACGATGGCGAAATACCCGGAGGTCGCGCTGATTGTCGATTCGGTCTCGTCGTTCTCCGCCGTCCCGATCCCGATGGACGACTACCGGATCGATGTCCTCCTCACCGGCAGCCAGAAAGCGCTCGCCTTGCCGCCCGGTTTTGCGCTCTTCAGCGTTTCCGAAAAAGCTTTCGCGCGCGCGGCCGAGAACGAGGGCCGGGGTTATTACTTCGATTTCCTCGAGTTCAAGAAGCAGCAGGAAGGCGACATGACCCCGACCACGCCGAGCATCGGCCACATTTACGCACTGCAGTCGAAACTCGACGATATTTTCAGCGAAGGCCTGACGAATCGTTATGCCCGCCACGCTCGCACCAATGCCCTCGTGCACGACTGGGTAAAGGAGCGCGGGTTCGATTTCTTCGCCGCCGAGGGGCATCGCGCGCTCACTCTCACCTGCGTGAAAAACAAGCGAGAGATCGACGTTGCGAAACTAACAAAGGACCTGCGCGAGAAACATCATCTCGTGATCGACGGCGGCTACGGGAAGTTAAAGGGCAAAACATTTCGCCTCTCCAACATGGGCGACGAGACCGAGGAGACGGTGGCGCAGCTCCTGCGCTGTCTCGACGATTGCCTTGGCTAATCCGTCGCGGCTAGCCTCGACTCGAGGCCGCGACCGCGATCGCTTTTTTCGGTTCCGCGATCCGGCGGAAAATCATCCAGACGCCAAGCAAAACGAACGCCGCCCCGAGGAGCGACCAGGCCGACAAGCGTTCCCCGCCGAAGGCCCAGCCAAGCGCGATCGCCCCCGGCGGAGTGATGAGCGAGATCGTCTGCAGATTCGTCACCGACATCCGCGGCATCAGCCAATAGAGGAGCAGGAAAGTGAAGGAGGAGCCAATCACGGCCAGGTAAAGCAGGCAGAGAATCGCGCTCAAGGTCCAGTTAAATCGGAGCGGGTTGCCATCGATCGCAAGGCCCAGAATCACCAGCGGAACCACTCCGAAGATCATCTGCCACGCCGCCAGCATCGAGGGAGCGATGTTCATTCGGCGCGACTTCAGCCAGACATTCGAAAACGCCGCGCTCGCCGCCCCGATCGTGATCCCGAGACCGCCGAGAAAAGCCAGCCAGCCGTTAAAGCTGAGGAGCCGTGCGCAGATCACCGCCACGCCCATGATCGCGACCAGCGCGCCGCCCAGTCGTTGCCAGCGCAATGGTTCCTCCGGCAGCATCCAGTGGGCAAAAGCCATCCCGAAAATCGGGATCGACGCCTGGATGACGGCCGCCAGGCCTGAGGAAACATGCAGTTCCGCCCAGAAGAGGAGCGCGTAATTAACCGCGAACATGAGCACGCCGGTCAACCCGAGCACAACGTAGTCAGAGCGGCGTTTCGGCAGGAGATGCGTGCGCCCGAGCGAGATCACGATCAGGACGATGAAGGCGACCACAAACCGCCAGGCCACGAACGAAACGGGCGGCAGATCGCGCAGCCCGATTTTGATCACCAGCCAGGTCGAGCTCCAGACGACACAGAGGGTTAGCCAGGCGGCGGGGATGCGCCAATCGCGTTTTGTTTTGTCAGGATGCTCCATCAAAGGTGCGCCACTCTCACGGCGGCGAGTCGCGTCGTAAAGGTAGCGCAAGCTTCCAGCTTGCCGATTTGCGCCGCGCAATTTGGAAGCTCGCGCTACCCTGAAAGTGGAAGGGCGCCCTCGTTTCCGAGAACGCCCTTCATATCGATGGCGGTAAGCCGAATTCTGTATCCCGCCTCCGAGGCGGGACGATGATCATTTATCTCGCCCGGCTTGCGCCGTGCGCCCGCGAACCGCGACGGCGGTCAGAGACCGCCGCTACAGTGTCGCGTGATGCGACGATACCCGAGGATTTAACGGACCGGCTGCCCTTCCTCTGTTTTGTCTTGCACCGCATGGGGTTTTTCGTGCCTCGCGCCTTGCGGCGTGAGCGGTGAGCTCTTACCTCGCCTTTTCACCTTTGCCACCAACGCTTGCGCGTTCGTTAGGCCGTATCTTTTCTGTGACACTGTCCGTCGCGGCCCGCTTTCGCGAACCGGGCCCGCGCCTTTTGCGCGGCATGCTGCCGTCTGGTGTTCGGACTTTCCTCTGGCGCAACCTTGCGGCCCCGCCAGCGATCATCTGCCATCGCGAGGACAATATCACACCCGGGAAGGCGGGAAAGCAGGATCCGGGGAGCGCACGCGCCGTGTTTCCAAGCTCTGGAGTGGAGGTGTCGTCCCTGCGACACTCAGGTCGGAAGAGAAAGCACCGGTGCCGTCGCACCAGTCGTTAGGCCGGCCGCCAGGGCGTCGAGAAAGCCGATGCATTCCTTGCGGGCTTCCTCGTAGAACTCGACGCGACGGGTCCCGATTGCGCCGAGGGCCGCGCGATGATCAACCCAGGCCACGAAGAGCGCGGCGCTGAAAAGAACCTGAAACTGCAGCGACCAGAGTGCGCGTTCCGCCGGCAGCAGGGTCGCGTGGATGTCGCGCAGCCGAGCGAGGTGAAAGGCGACATGCTGCGCCTCGTCTGAAAGGATGCGGGCGCAGACCTGATCGAGAATCGGATCGCACGCCCGGCGCTGCAACATGCGGTAATATGCCGTCCCGACCAGTTCGGCGATGAGCAGGACCTGAATTTCAAAGTTCAATCCGAGGGCGCGACGCGCGCTGCGGAAAAGAAGGTGCGTCCAATGGCGACGGATAATTGCGCCGCCAAAGCGCTGCACCAAGCCGGCGAGGAGCCGCGCATGTTCCACTTCTTCCGCGACGAATAATTCGAGGGCCTGACGATAGGCGGCGTCCGCCTCCTTTGCTGGGCGGCTTTGCCGAAAAGATGGCGGCCGCCGCCGCTTTCGCCGAGCTGGAAATGCGAAAGCGAGCGGGCCAGCAGGGTGCGCAATTCATTCGTTAGGGGAACAGGCGCGTTCCAATCTGGTGTGATGAAGTTTTGCCGGTTCGCTTCGAAATATCGAAGCCAGGAGTGTGAATTCATGTTCTTGGTTCTTTCGTGGTTTGGTTTTCGGAAATGACCCGCAGACGGGCGAGGATAGACTCGACGGTTTCGCCCAGCGTCGAGGTGCCGGCAGTCACGCCCACGACCCCGACCTTCTCGAAGTCGGTCGCGATCAGGTCCCCGGCCCGTTCCACATGCACCACGCGCCGCCCGGCGGCGCCACAGGTCTCGACCAACTGCCGCGTGTTGTTGCTCGCACGTCCTCCCACCACCACGATGACTTCGGCTTGCGCGATCAAGTCCTGCAAAGCGCGCTGCCGGTCCTTCGTCGGCTTGCAAACGGTGTCGGCAAAACGCACCTCGGCGGCGGGACGCTGCCGGCGAATCTCTGCCAGAATGGCGTGGACGCGATCGATCGGCTGGGTCGTTTGAGATATGACCCCAAAGCGCTCGACCGGCGGTAGTTTCCTCACGTCGTCGGCATGGCCCAGCACGATTGCGCCGGGAAAATCTTCCGTCAGGCCCCGCACTTCGACGTGACCGGGCTGACCGATTACGACCGGGAAAAAGCCGGCCGCCACCAGCTGGGCGAGTCGTGCATGAGCCTGCCGCACCAGCGGGCAGGTGGCGTCGGCCACGACATGCCCGGCCGCGCGCCATTGCTCACGCCGCAGATCGGAAGCGCCGTGCGCGGTGATCAGAACGTCGCGCGAGGCCGCGCTCTCGTGCTGGTCGAGCGAACCTTCGTGCACGCCCCGGGCCCGCAGGTTTTCCCGCACGACCGGGTTGTGCACCAGCTCGCCCAGAACGGTGAGGGGACGATCGGCAGCGAGAGATTCCGCCTGGGCGATGGCGTCGCGCACGCCGAAACACATTCCGAAATGTTCTGCGAGCAGGATTTTCATGGTGAAGGTGTCATAGCTTTGTGAGGCAAAGTAAGCGCGCAAAAAAACTCATTCCTTCCCGGCCTTCACGATTTGCTCCAGCACTTCGAGGTAATCGCTGAAAGCCCTCCGCCCCTTCGTCGTTAGGGCGTAACTTGTTTGCGGCCGGTCGCGCATTTCTTTCGTCACCGCGACGAAGCCGAGTTTGTGCAGGGTGCGCAGGTGCGTGACGAGATTGCCGTCGCTCATCTTCAGCTCCGCCTTTAAATCCTGGAACGACCAGCTCACCCGGCTGGCGAGCAGAGTCATGATCGCGAGCCGGCCTTTTTCGTGGATCGCCTTGTCGAGTTTGTCGAAATCCGGCATCGCTCATTCGGGTGTCAGGATTTGACGCGTGCCCGACCGCTGGCTCGACCAGACACAGATCGCGTAGATGAGATGATAGAGCCCGAAGGTGGCACCCATCGCGAGGTTTGGGTAAAGACCTCGCGGATCACCCGTGAACGATTTCGGCCAGAAGATCAGGAGCAGGCCAGAGAGGAGAAAAGCCCAGCCGAGAAGGACAAGCGAACGGGGAGCGAAGAGCGCGGTCGCGAGCAGGCACAGTCCGTAAAACGCGATCCAGACCGCGACGAGGATTTCCTGGTCGATCGGCTCTGCGTTTTTGAAATACCAGACCGTGGTGGCCGCCGGCAGCACGAGACAGGGGGCAATCGCGCGCAGGGCGAGGCGTGCGCCAGAGGAAAGAAGGACGCGGCCATCGCGGAGCGCTTCCTGCCTAACGAAGAAGGTATTGACCGCAAGGACGACGGCGAGAATGGCGAGCCAGATCTCGGCGAAGAGACGGTAATCGTGGCCGGGCTGACCCGGCGTTTGCGCACCTTCGAACCAACAGATGACCGCCGAGGTGGCAACGGCGAGGAGGCCGCCGATGAGCGCAGTCGGCACGGAAATGGCGCGATAAATGGTGGCGCGTTCCATGAGAGAACGAATGACGCGGAGGTGTTCTTCGGCCCGGGATCGCTCGCTCATGAGAAGACTTTGTAATACAAAGTTAAGCGGGCGGCAATTCTTTTTTTCGCGGCCTGGTAGTCGGGAGCGGCCGCGACAACAATTCGGGGAAGCGCACGCGCCTCGCGTGCCTGTTGCGGCGCCTCGCCGCAACCATCTCCGCCGGGAGGGTGCAGTGTCCGCTGGAAAGTTCGTGATGGCGAGGGCACCATCATCCGCACGCGAGGCGCGTGCGCCCCCGGATTTTACCGCGGCGCTTCTTGAAACTTCGGCGTCGAATAGTCAGGTTCGGAGGCAATGCCGGATCAACCACACGCTCGCCGCAGCCTTTGGCTCGTGACTTCGGCGTTAATCGGCCTTGTCGTCGTCGTGGCGGCCCTTGCCTGGCGCGACGCTCTTTCACAAAACGTGAAGCCTCCCGAGAACCGCCCGATCATGGCAACGGAGGGAAATTATGTGACCTCGAATTCCTGCCGGTCCTGTCACCCGGGCAACTACGCGAGCTGGCACACTTCCTTTCACCGCACCATGACGCAGGTGGCCACGCCCGCCACGCTTATTCCGGACCCGAATGGGGTTGAACTCACCTTTGCCGGCCGGGACTACAAACTCGAGCGCAGGGCCGAGAAGATTTTCGTTTCCGATCGGGCGTCAGGCGAAAAGGATTACGGCCCGCCGCGCGAAGTTGTGCTCCTCACCGGTTCGCACACGCTTCAGATCCTTTGGACGGAAACTGGTCAGGGACGCACGCTCGAGCAGTTTCCTTTTGCCTACATCATCGCGGAGAAGATGTGGGCGCCGGTGACCCAGACTTTCCTCATGCCGCCGGAAACGAAGGAGGCCTACTCGATCGGGGCCTGGAATGGCGCCTGCATGGATTGTCATGTCACGCAGGGCGTCTCGAAATTTGTCGAGGGCAACAAATGGGACACGAAGGTGGCGGAGTTTGGGATCGCCTGCGAAGCCTGTCACAGCGAAGGCGCCGACCACATCGCGGCCAATCGCAATCCGCTTCGGCGCTGGAAATTTCATCTGACGAAAGAGAGCGATCCGACGATCGCGAACGCGAAAAAGATGAAGGGACCGGCCGCGGCGCTGACCTGCGGGCAGTGCCACAGCGTCTGGGCTTTCGACGGGATGGAGGAGAAGATCGATTTCAACCGGCAGGGCGGAAAGTTTCGCCCCGGGAAAGACGACCTGGGGCAGCGTTTCGTGGTTCAGCCTAACGAACCGGATCACGCCACGCAGAAAAATTTCATCCGCGAGACGGAGCCGGATTTTTTTCGGAACCGTTTCTGGGGCGACGGCATGATCCGGGTGACGGGGCGGGAGATGAACGGCGTTCAGGCGTCGCCCTGTTTCAAGGGCGGCGAATTTTCCTGCATCTCTTGCCACGAGATGCACCCGGGGAAGACGACGAGAGTCGCGCTCGAAACCTGGGCGCGGAGCGACCAGCTCGCGCCGGGTATGGAGTCCGACCAGGCCTGCCTGCAATGTCACAAGGAAATGGCCTCGCGCCTAACGAATCACACGCACCATAATGCCGATTCATCGGGGAGCCGCTGTTACAATTGCCACATGCCGCACACAACGTTTGGCCTCCTGCACGCGATGCGGAGCCATCAGGTCTCTTCGCCTAACGTTCGTGAGAGTATCGACTTTGGACGGCCTAACGCCTGCAACCTGTGTCATCTCGACCAGACTCTGGGCTGGACTGCGAACAAGTTGCACGACTGGTATCAACAGCCGGTTCCGGAGTTATCCGACGACGACAAAAACATCTCCGCCGCGGTGCAGTGGCTCGTCAAAGGCGATGCCGGGCAGCGTGCCTTAGTCGCGTGGGGGATGGGCTGGGGACCGGCGCAGAAAATTTCCGGACGCCACTGGCTCTATCCGTTTTTAAGCTACACCCTGTTCGACCCATATGCCGCGGTCCGCTTCGATGCCTGGAAATCCCTGCAAACCTTGCCTGGTTTCGCTGACTTTAAATTCACCTACACGGCGGACGCTGACGCTCTCAACGATGCGGTGAAACAGAGTTACCAGAAGTGGTGGAACGAACTACGCCCGGCGAATCCGAGTTTCGATCCAAAGACGGTGCTCGATCCCGATGGCGGTTTCCAGAAAGATGTCTTCAGCCGGTTCCGGCGCGAACGTGACGAGAGACCGATCGTGCTCGCGGAATGAAATAATCGGATCCTGCGATCATCTTTTATGAACTACTCGATGCGGCATCTTCGTTTTGGCTGGTGGGCCTTGGCGGTCTACATCTGCCTCGGGATCGGGCTCGAGACGATGCACGGTTTCAAGATCGGTTGGTATCTCGATGTCGGGAACGAAACGCGCCGGCTCATGTTCACCCTTGGCCATTTTCACGGGACGATGCTGGCGCTCGTCAACATCGCGGCCGGCCTCACGATCCGGACTGTGGAGGGCTTTAAGATCAGGAGCTCGGTTTCGTTTGCCCTCATCTGGGCGGCGATTCTTTTGCCGGGTGGATTCTTGCTCGGCGGTTTCTGGACCTATGATGGCGATCCGGGGACGGGCGTCTGGCTAGTGCCGATCGGCGCCCTCCTCATGCTTTACGGCGTGATCGGTTTTGCTCTTGGGCTTAAGGGAGTCGCGCCGGGCGCGCCTCGACCGAGGAAACAAAAATGATTCGACGAAAAATCCTCACCGCCTGGCTGATGGCTGCCTGCGCCAGTACCGCGTTGGCTGAGCTACCTCCCTTGATCCCGCGCAAAACTCTTTTCGGAAATCCCGAGCGCTCGCATCCGGAAATCTCGCCCGATGGCAAACAGCTCGCCTGGCTGGCGCCGGACCAAAATGGCGTGGTCAACGTCTGGGTCGGAAGCGAAAGTGGAAACGATGCAAAGGCGGTCACGAATGAAACTCATCGCCCGATCCAATGGTATGCGTGGGCCGGCAACGCGCAGCACATTCTTTATCTGCAGGACAACGCCGGCGACGAAGTAGATCACCTTTTCTCCGCTGACCTGACGACCGGCAACGTGCGCGACCTGACGCCGTTCCGCGGCGTGCGAGCGCAGAATGTCCTGACCGATCTGCAGCATCCCCGTTTCGTCCTCGTCGCGCTCAACCTGCGCGATCGCCAGGCCTTCGACATGTATCGGATCGATCTCGAGACTGGGGCGGTCACGCTCGAGGCGACGAATCCCGGCGACGTTTTGACCTGGTCGACGGATAACGACTTCGTCATCCGGGCCGCGACCGCCTTCGATGGGAAGAGCGGGAACTCGATCGTGCGGGTGCGCGACGCGGCCGACAAACCGTGGCGCGACCTCGTCGTGATGCCATTCGAAAAGGCACTTTTTTCCGGGCAAGTGGTGGGCGGTTCGCTCGTGGCCGGGTTCGCGCCGGACGGCAAAAGCCTGATCATCCAATCGGCCCTCGCCGGCGACAAGGGACGACTCGTTAGGATTGATCTGCGCGATGGCAAGGAACTCGAGGTGCTGGCGCAGGACCCGCAATCCGATGTCGCCAATGGCGGATTGGGCGAAGGGGCAAACGTGCTGCGCGATCCGATGACCGGCGCCATCCAGGCGGTCGAATTCGATTATCTCACGTCGCACTGGGCTTTTCTCGATACGAAAGTGAAAGCGGACTTCGAAACCATGGAGCGCACAGTGCCGGGGTTTCTGGACCTGATCAGCCGCGACCGGGACGACAAGAAGTGGATCGTGGCGTCCCGGCGGAGCGAAGCGCCGGCGAGCTATTTTCTTTTCGATCGCACGACAAAAAATTTGAGCAAGCTCTACGACGAATTTCCGGAGCTGGCGAAAACGAAGCTCGCGCCGAAGAAGGGCCTAACGATCAAGGCGCGTGACGGATTGGCCTTGCCCGCTTACCTAACGATTCCGCCAGGAGTGGAGGCGAAAGGTCTTCCTCTGGTTTTGCTCATTCACGGCGGTCCCTGGTATCGCGATTACGACAACTACGACCCTGAGGTGCAGTTCCTCGCCAATCGCGGCTACGTTGTTCTGCAGGTGAACTACCGCGGCTCGACCGGGTTCGGGCTGAAGTTTCTCAATGCCGGGACTAACGAATGGGGACGCGGGACGCAGAAAGATCTCTACGACGCCGTTCAATGGGCGATCGATCAAGGCATCGCCGATCCGAAACGGATCGCGGCGATGGGTTGGTCGGGCGGAGGTTTCGCGACGCTCCTCGCGCTCGAACAGCGGCCGGATTTGTTTGCCTGCGGCGTCGACGGGGTCGGTCCGGCCGAACTGGCTACGCTCTTTCGTTCCTTCCCTAAATACTGGTCGAACATCACGAATCGCTGGCGGCGGCGCGGAGGCGATTTCGATCATGATGAAAAGCTCAACCGCGCCGTCTCGCCGCTTTATCACGTCGACAAGATTCAAGACCCGCTTCTCATCGGGCAGGGTCAAAACGATCCGCGGGTCACGATTGGGAATGTGAACGGAATGGTCGGCGCCTTGCGCAAAGCGAAGCGCGAAGTGGTTTACGTGGTTTATCCCGATGAAGGGCACGGCTTCGCCCGTCCGGAAAACAACTTCGACTTTTACGGGCGAGTCGAGGAATTCCTCGCCAGGCACCTCGGCGGCCGGGCCGAGCCGTGGAAAAAAATCGAAGGCGCAACGGCCGAATTGCGCTAGGAGAAACGAACGTTAGGCATGATGGACTGGGATTGGGCCAATAGCGGGACGCAGATCGGACAATTGCTCGCCGCGTTCCTCATCACACTGCCGATCGCCTGGAATCGCGAGCGGGCCGATCGCGTCATGGGGCTACGCACTTTTCCGCTCGTGGCGATGGCGAGCTGTGGTTTCATGCTCGTGGGGCACACTACCTTTGCCGGTGCGCCCGATGCGCAGGCGCGCGTTTTGCAGGGCATTATCACGGGCATTGGCTTTGTCGGCGCGGGCGCGATTCTGAAACAAAACGGAAGCGTCAAAGGCAGCGCGACCGCCGCGAGTATCTGGAATGTCGGCGCGATCGGGGCCGCGGTTGGGCTCGGCCGTTACGAGATTGCGGTTCTGCTCGGGTTGGCCGATTTCCTGGTCCTTCGTTATTTGTCGAAGCTGAAGCATGAAGATTAAGCCACGGTTCATTTTCCTTTTCGGTCTGCTGGTTTGTGAAAACGCGTTCGCAATCGACGCGACGGCCGTGGCCAGTCAAACCAGGATCTGGCGCGCGGCCCACGAAGGCGAGATCCTGCGCGAATTTTCCGAGCTGCTCGCGGTCCCGAACCTGGCGAGCGACAAGCCCAACATCGAACACAACGCGCAAATGATCGCGGCGATGCTGCAAAAGCGCGGCCTAACGACTCAATTGCTCACGCTGGAGGGCGCGCCGCCCATCGTGGTCGGCGATCTGACGGCGCCGGGCGCAAAGCGCACGATTGCGTTCTACGCGCATTACGATGGCCAGCCGGTCGATCCGGCGAAGTGGAAAAGCGATCCATGGCAACCGGTCATGCGCGATCTCGCCGGGAAGGAGATCGATTGGCAGAAAGCAAAATCGATCGACCCGGAGTGGCGGCTTTATGCCCGCTCCGCGGGCGACGATAAGGCACCGATCATCGGCATGGTCGCGGCGCTCGACGCTCTCAAGGCGAGTGGAGTGAAACCTTCGGTCAATCTGCGTTTTGTTTTCGAAGGCGAAGAGGAAGCAGGCTCTCCGCACCTCGCACAGTATCTCGAGAAGTATCCCAAGGTGTTGCGACCCGACGCCTGGGTGCTGTGCGACGGCCCGGTCCATCAAAGTCGAAAGCCGGAACTCTTCTTCGGCGCCCGCGGGACGATTGACCTCGAGCTGACGGTCTACGGGCCGATCAAGGGATTGCATGATGGCCATTACGGCAACTGGGTTCCAAACCCGATCGTTAGGCTGACACACCTGATCGATTCGATGCGCGATGAAAACGGGCGAATCCTGATCAAAGGATTTTACGACGATGTAAAATCGGCCAGCGAGGCGGAACGCGCCGCGATCGCGAAAATCCCGGATGTGGAAGCCGATCTGCGGCGCGAGTTTCAGATCGGGCAAACCGAAGGCGAGGGGAAACACCTGAACGAGCTGCTCCTCCAGCCGGCTCTGAATGTGCGCGGGATTGAATCGGGGCATGTCGGCGAAAAGACGTCGAACACCATCCAGACCGAAGCGCGCGCCTCGATTGATTTCCGACTTGTGCCTAACGAGACGCCGGACTCGATCAAGCCACTGGTCGAGCGCCACCTCGAAGCGCAGGGCTACAAGATCGTGCGCGAGACGCCAGACGCGGCAACGCGGGAGCAGAATGCGAAAATCGTGCGCGTGCAGTGGGGCGCCGGCTACCCGCCGGCCCGGACTTCGCTCGAGCTGCCGCTTTCACGCGAGATCGCGGCGCTCATGACCGC
>DASXYO010000025.1:0-13205 GCA_036502465.1 Chthoniobacterales bacterium | reverse complement strand
GTCGGCTGGGTCTCGGCCGGGCTGTTCGAAGTCACCCGCTGGTGGGAGGGCGCCTGGCGCATCCCGTCGTTCGCCGCCGCGCTCGCGCTCCTCTGGCTGGTAACGAAGGAAGCGACCGCCGCGTACGGAATGGTCGGCGGCCTGATCGCCCTCAGCGCCCTCGGCTTGAATCTTCTCTCCCCCCGCCTCGCCACGTTGGTGCGGACGGACATGCCGCTGGCGCTCGTGACCTTCCTCATCGGCGCCCAAATTTGGCAGAAAATCCAGCGCGCCGAACCGTGGACCACCCGCGACCGCGTGATCGCCTTCCTCCTGCTCACGTGCGCCATGTTGATCAAGGGCCCGATCATCTACGCCTTCATCCTCCCCGGGTTGATCGTTTACCAGATCCTGCGGAGAAAAAGCGCGGCCCCGACCGGCTGGAGTGGATGGTGGCCGTGGCTCTTGTCGCTCGCCATTTTCCTCGCCTGGGCGATCGGCGGGATCGTTAGCCAGAAGGACTTCTACGAGGTCGTTGTCGTGCGCGAATTCGCCGGGCGCTTTACCGAGACGATCCACAAGCCGCAGCCGATCTACTTCTACTTCCCGCACATCCTGCACAAGTTTGCGCCATGGAGCGTTCTCCTCATCGGCCTGGCGATCTTCTTCTGGCGCCGCCGGGAACGCCTCTCGCTCCAGATGAAGCCGGCGACCGTCTGGTTGGTCTGCTGGAGCCTGGGCGGCCTCCTCCTTATGTCCCTCATCCCCTCCAAACGCGTCGACCGCATCTACCCGATCCTGCCGCCCCTCTGTTTGTTGTTAGGCGCGCAGATCGGACGCGTCATGGAGACCGACCGCTGGCGAATCAAAATCCAGCCATGGCTCGCCGCGTGTCTCATCTTCGGCATCCTCTTCACCGCCGGCTACGCGGCCTTCCATGTCACGACCGCCTGGCGCGAGAAGAGCGACGCGCTCGTCCAGTTTGCGCGCGCGGTCAGGAAAGAAGCGGCGCAACAGCATTGGCGCTACGCCGTGGTCGGCGGGCGGGAGGAGGGGGTGCTTCTCTATATGCGCCAGGATCACTTCCTCGCGCCTAACGTCGCCGTCGCGCAGTGGCAGGCCGGCCAGCTCGATGCCCTGGTGGTGCGGAACCAGCCCGCCCGGGACTGGCTCGACCTCCTCCCGGGCGCAAAATTAGCCCGCGTCTCCGAGAAAGCGCAGGGCTTGCCCTACTACTCGCTCTTCGTCCGCCAGCCGTGAGCGAAAAGTGCCCTCGACATCGCCGTCTCAGCCGATACGCTCCTCGAGTTCATCGTGCCTAACGAGTCAATGGAGTATCCCAAAGCCGAGATCGAAGCCCTCTGGTGTCCCTGGAGGGTCGAGTATTTCGAGATCGAGAACCGGATCCCCGACTTCCTCACCGCCGCCGCCCAGGCGAGCGACGACGCCGCCCATCTGGTCGTCACGCGACGGAAGAACGCCTTCCTCATGATGAACCGTTACCCCTACGCCGTCGGGCACCTTATGGTCGTGCCCTACCGGAAGACCGCAGATCTCGCGTCGCTCGGCGAAAACGAAGTCCTCGAGCTTTGGGCGCTCGCCGTCCATGCCCAGGCCCTGCTCCGTGCCACCATGCGCTCGCAGGGATTCAACATCGGCCTCAATCTCGGCACCGCCGCCGGCGCGGGAGTGGCTGATCACCTCCACCTGCACATCGTGCCGCGCTGGGCGGGCGACACGAACTTCATGCCCGTCCTCGGCAAAACGCGGCTCCTCTCCGAGGGCCTCGACACCCTTTACGAAAAGCTGATCGCGGCGCAGAATAGCCTAACGACCTGAACCATGGCGACCGATTCCACGAATCCAACCTGGCTGGAGGCCCCGCCGCCGAAGAAACCAGGCATGGGTTGCACCGGAAAGGGCTGCCTCTTTCTCGTCGGCTTCGCCATTCTCACCATCGTCCTCATCGGGCTCGGCAGCTACCTTCTCTACTCTGGCGGATCGAAGCCGACCAAGCTCCCGGTCGAGGAACTCCCGCCCGCCCAGCTCGCCGACGTCCAGCAACGAGTCGATCAATTCCAGTCCGCGCCCACCACGCCATCCCACACACCCGCTCCGACTGCCACGCCAGAAGCCAGCGCCGAGGCCACCCCCGAGCCGCCGGCGCCAACGCCCGACACCGAGCGCAAGCTCACCCTCTCCGGTTCCGACATTAACGGCTTGATCGCCGCCAACCCGAAGTCGCGCGGCCACGCCTACGTCTCGGTCAGCGGGAACACCGCCACTGTGCAGGTGAGCATCCCGTCCGACAAGGTGCCGGCGCTCCCGAAGGGTTACTTGAACGGCAGCTTCGTCATCACAACCGACGGCCCGACGCCGATCACCGCGTTGCAGGTCTCGAAGATCGAGGCCAACGGCTTTCCGGTCCCGTCCGGCATCCTAACGATGAGTGTGGGCGGCAAATCGATCATGGGTTACGCATTGGAAGGCGCCGCGCCGTATAACGTGACCACGGCAGAGATTCGCGACGGCGTCGTGATCCTGCGCTGAGCCACTGCCATTCGTCGCTGGCCCTCTCGGTTCCTCCACTGGAAAGGATCACCACGTAGGACCCGAAGGTCACGAAGTGGATGACAGTCAGGCGTTGAGAGAACAAAGTCAGACTCAAAGAGAACTAGCGGGATTTGGCTTGCCAAAAAGGGCGGCCGTCAGGTACAAAGGAGCGACCCTACGTCAGGTGCCAGTCACTCATTCATTCTATGCGAAAACTGCGTCCTATTCTCATCGCTCTGCTCATGGCTTCACCCTTGGTCGCGCCCGGTTTCACCGCGCTGGCGGGCAGCGCTACCTGGAAAACGGCTCCGACCGACGGGCTCTGGAATAATACGAATAACTGGGCTCCGGCAACGGTGCCGCAGGGGAGCGATACGGCTACTTTTGGCACCTCGAGCATTACGAGCATCAGCGAGACACTGGGGTTGTCGAGCATCGGCGCCTACCAATTCAATGCCGGGGCGAGCGCGTATACGATTACCTATTTCCCGGGGGCATCGTTTGCCATCAATGGCACGGGCGTGACGAATAGCTCCGGTGTTTTGCAGAATTTCGTGCTGCCGACCACGTCTACGGGCGATACCATCGTCTCGTTTCTCAATGGCGCGACGGCGGGTGATCTGACCCAATGGACGGTGAGTGGCAGTACTGACTCAAATCATGGGGCGCAGATCGTCTTTGCAAACACCTCGAAGGCAGCCAACACGACGCTGATCGCGAACAGCGGGACCGGATTGCCGGGAGCGATCCTTTTTACCGAGTCAGCGACGGGCGATTCGGCGAGCGTAACGCTGAACGGCGGACTTCTCGACATCAGCGGGCATGACTCCACCGGCATGACTCTCGGCTCACTCGAAGGCAGCGGCCCGGTCTTTCTCGGCAGTCATCGGCTGACTGTCGGTAGGAATCGCGCCAATACGACTTACACCGGTTTGATCCAGGACGGCGGCATGAGCGGCGGGACCGGCGGGTCATTCGCCAAGGTAGGTCTGGGGACACTGACGATCACAAACGCTAACACTTACACGGGCGACACGTCGGTGAATGGCGGCACCTTCACGGTGGCGAACACAACCGGCTCGGCTACGGGCACTGGCCCGGTGCAGGTGAATGCCGGCATCCTGGGCGGTAAGGGAACGATCGCGGGCGCGGTCAACGTCGGCGCCGATACGCCGGATCGCCCGCACCTCGCGCCCGCCTCCGGCACGCAGACGCCGGCGACGTTAACCATCCAAAGCTCGCTCACCTTCCAGCCGACCGGCGGCTATAACTGGTCCGTGCGCGCCAAGGGTCGCCGCTCGCAATCGGACAGGGTAAATGCGAACGGGGTAACTATCCTGAGTGGCGCGAGCTTTACCATTCTTTCGCAGGTGCAGGGCACTTTGACGGTGGGCACGGTCTTCACCGTAATCAGTAACACTTCGGCGATGCCAATCAGCGGGACCTTCAGTAACCTGGCGAACGGGGCGGTCATTACGATAGGTAGTAACAACCTGCAGGCGAACTACAGCGGCGGTGACGGGAACGATCTCACACTTACAGTTGTGCCCTAGGTCTTTCCCGGTAGGGCGAGACTCCGTCGAGCCTGGGGCGAAAGGTGGCGGCGAGTTCGGCCGCTCTCCGGCTCGACGGAATCTCGCCCTACCGGCGCGGGCTTCCGATCGGCCGGCTACTGCTTGATGATCTCGCGGACGAAGACGTTGAGCTGCCCGTCTGATTGGCGGCGCACCTCGGTGATTTCGTAGGGCCGATCGTCGTCGCGGCTCAAGGTGGAACCGGGATCGGGCAGGGGAGCACCGGCCGGGTAATCGACGATCACCCGGAGATTGCGCGCGGGTCCGCCGGATGGACCGGTCGTCGGCCGCAGGACCGCGCGATTCGCGTCGGCGAAATTAACCACGAACTGGCCTTTCAGGTAAACGCGTTCGCCGCGCAAACCGTTGTTCGCCACGTCGCGGAGTCCGGCGCTGTCGAGCATCTTCCCGGCCGGGGCTTCTCCGGGAGCAAAGGTCTTCCAAGTGGCGCCCGTGGTGGAAGTGAGGGCGACCGCCGGCGACGAAGCAGTTACCGGCAAGGCACGCATGACCGTCGGAGTCGATGAGGCGGAAGCCGCCGCGACGACTGGGGAGGTGTTAGCGGCAAGGTCGGCGGCGGTCACCGGCTGGGCGCGAGGGGCCTTGAGCGGCGTGCCGGCAGCGCGCGCGAGCGCGACCTTCTCGCCGGCTCTGGCGGGCGGGCCTTTGCGGCCGGGGATCGATGGGACTGGTCCCGACTCATCGTTCAGCGGCACGGCCGGTTCCACCCTAACGAGTGCATCTTCCGGCGGGGGAGCGGCTTTCGCAGGAGGCAACCCAACGATCGGCAAGGCGCTGGTAACGGGAGCGAGGTGGGATCGATAGCCCTCGTAGCGATTCTCCACGGTCCTCCGGTTGTCGGCTTTAAAGATCGGCCACCCGGCCGCGAGGTTGAGGTCCGGTGGTGGCTCGAGGCTGAAAGTGCCAGTGCCTCTCGTAACCGCGTAACTGCCGTAGAGCAAAGGCACGACTGTAAGCTGGAGGCGGCCATCGGGCAGTCGCTCGACGTGGATGACGGCCGAAAGGTCGTGGCTCCGCTCCAGGTTCACATCCATTCCCATGACGAGGCGTTCCTGGAGAAGCTTGGCGTCATGTTCGTTAGCCGTGGTGAAGACGTGCTCCATGAGCAGCTCTGGCTGATCAACCGCGCGAGCCAGCGCGACCACCCCCGAGGTGAAGACATCGTCCGAGGTGAGCTCACGCGCGCCCATGATGTTGAAGCGCCCGACGACATAAGTCACGAGGCCGTGGACCTGCTGGAAATTACGAATGAAATTGCGCGTCAGGACCGCGTCCTTGCGGGCCAGCTCGGCCGGACCCATCGCCTGGTAACGCTGGTAGAGCTTCTTCGGATTCAGGAACTCGCCGGGCGGAGCCGCAGTCAGGGCAAAGCGTTTTGGCGGCTCGATCTTGTGCAGCTTCTGGAGGAGGCGATAACTCTCCGGGCGTTCCGGCTGGCCGATGACGTAAAAGCTGCCGAGCCAGGCGGCCATGGCGAGGCCGATGAGGAGAAGGATCGCGATCGTCCAGCCGAAGAAGTTGGTCCGCTTGCGCTCAAACCCGCGGCGATCGTCAAATCGAAAAAGGTCCGGTTCCATGCCAGGGACGGCGTTCGTCGTCCGCGAAAGTAAGTCGTTAGGCTGGCCGGACCGGTTCGAACGAAGTGCCGCAGCCGCAGGTCCGGGCGGCGTTGGGATTCACAATCCGAAAACCGGTGCCGGTGAGCGCGTCCTCGAAATCGAGGGTGGCGTCGCGCAGGAAATCGGCGCTTTCGGGATCGATCAGAAATTGCAATTCGTCGCGCTTCACGACCGCGTCGCCTTCCTGCGGGCGGTCGAGCGACATCTCGTATTGCAGGCCCGAGCAGCCGCCTTTGGCCACCTGCACGCGAAGGCCTTTGCCGGCGGGCTCGGGCTGCTCGGCAAGGAGCGAACGGAGGTGGTTCACTGCGCTGTCGGTGACGTTTATCATTCTGTAAAAGGCTATCGTAGGGTGGGGGCAAGTCAACCGTGGCCTGCCGCGGTGGGCGCTTTCGCCTAACGATTCGGGCCCTTCGGGAAGAGCACTTTGTCCGGCGCGGCGTTGAGGGCGGGGAGCAGTTTCATGATCAGCCGGGGCTTGACCGGCCCGGCCTCGCGCGGGGCGACGAGGTAACGGACGATCGCTTCGAGCCAGGTATTTTCGCTCACCCGGAAGATGACGCGCGGATGCTCGCGGACTTCCAGTTCGTCGACCGGGGTGCGAGCGAGGAGCTCGCGGTATTGTCCGACGCGCTGGAGCATCGCCTCGCCCAGTTCTTCCTCGACGATCTGCTGCATGGTGGCGGCGATGAACTCGAGGTTGCTCTCGTAGGCGACGTTGAACTTGATCTCGTTCCAGATGTAGGGGAAGAGCGGCCAGGAGTAGTTGTAAACCATCGAGTTGAGCACCTTCGAGTTTGGGAACTTGATGATGCGCCCGCTCGGATGATCGCCGGAGATGTATTGTCCGCCGAATTCCCAAAGCGTGGTATCGATGTAGCCGACGTCGATCACGTCGCCGGTCGCGTCGTCAATCTTGATCCGGTCACCGACCCGATAGGGCCGCCTAACGAGGATATAAATCCAGCCGATGAAGCTGGTCATGGGTGTCTGGACGGAAAGTCCCACGATGACCGAGACCACGCCAACGGAGATGAGGGCGGTGTACCAATTCACGAAAATCACCGAGACCGCGACGAGAAGGACGAGGACGAAAACGATCAGGCGCTTGATCCGCTTGAGGGTGAACCGGGTCGAGGGATTGGAGACGCGCGCGATGCTGTAGAGCGAGATCGCGCTGGAGACCGCTAGCAGGATGATGATGATGCCCGCGCCGCGGAGGAGACGGCGCGCCATTGCAACCTGCTCCTTGTGCAGCGGAATGAACTTCGAGCCGACGAAATAGTAGAGGGCGGCGCAGGCGGCGAGGAGGAGGAGATAGGTAGCGAACCAATACCTGTCGCCCTTTTCCACGGTGCGAGTTTTGTGTCCGCTCGCTTGCTCGAGCGCTTCGCGCACGTCCGTGTGCTTGGAAAGTTCCTCGGAAGTCTCCGGCATCACTTTCTATTCGCGCCGCACGCCGCCCGCGGGCGCAGGAGACTGCAGCGGCACGCGCTAACGGACGTCGCGGGATTCCGTTTTCACCCAGCAGCGCAACACTTCCGCCACACTCCAGGCCTGCGCGACGCAACCGCGCGGGGTGTGCGGCGCCTCCGCGTCAAACACTTCGCTGATCGTGCCGAGGCCGGCCTCATTGAGTTGCTCGGGGAAAGCTCCCAGAAAACCGCGCGCCCTGTTAAGTTCGTTAGGGTGAAGTCTTAGCCACGCATCGATGAAGGGGCCGATGAGCCAGGCCCAGACGGTGCCCTGGTGATAGGCCGCATCGCGCGTCTTGAGATCGCCGTGATAGTTCTTCTTGTAATCGGGGTTGTGCGGCGAAAGGGAGCGAAGTCCGACGGGCGTGAGCAGCTCTCTTTCCACAACACCGAGGACCGAGGCCCACCGGTCCTTTTGCAGAACAGGATGGTCGAGGGAGATGGCGAAGACTTGATTGGGCCGGACCGAGTCGTCGAGCGGCGTGGTCGGTCCGTCGATCACGTCGTAAAGATAACCGCCCTCGGCGTTCCAGAAGCGCTGGTTAAAGGACTGCTGGGCCCGACGCGCATGTTCGGCATAACGATCGGCAGCTTCCTCGTCTCCGCTGGTTCGCAACCAACCGCTAAACAATTCCAGCGCATTGAACCACAGGGCATTGATCTCGACCGCTTTCCCCCGCCGCGGGGTGACGACCCAGTCGCCCATCTTGGCGTCCATCCAAGTGAGTTGATAACCTTCCTTGCCCTGGCAGAGAAGGCCGTCTTTAGGATCGACGTGGATGTTGAAATCCGTGCCGGCCAGGTGGTGATCGATGATATTGCCTAACGTCGGAAGGAGAATCTCGAGGGTAGTGTGGTCGTTCGTCGCCTGAAGATATCTCCCCAGCGCGTGAAAGAACCAAAGGGTCGCATCGGCGGTGTGATAGAGACCGGCGCTTTGGCCATCGGGGAACATATTGGGGATAAGACCGTCCCGGACGTAGTGGGCGAAGGTGCGCAGGATGTAACCGGCCTCGAGCGTGCGGCCGGTGGTGATCGTTAGGCCTTCCAGGCTGATCATGGTGTCGCGACCCCAGTCGGTAAACCAGTGGTAGCCGGCTATGACAGTGCGCACTTCGTCGCCGGAAGCGTGCGCCCGCGCTTCTTCCTCCGCGCGACCGGCCGGGGTGATGACGAACTGGTCGGCCGCCAGGATCAACTCGGCCGCGACCCCGTCGGTCGCCGAGATGTGCCCAAGTTCGAGGAGGCGTTCGCGACGGACCCGTTCAGCTTTTTGAGCTTCCTCCGGGTTCAGGACGTCGAGGATGTTCCACTCCTCGGTCGAACCGACGAGCGTGGCCGTCTCGCTTTTGCCGAGGTCGACCCGGAAGACTCCCGGGCTCCAAAGTTCGCCTTCGTAATCGTAGCCGCGTTCCAGTTCGGTGCGGTAAACGATTTCGTGGATCTTGCGCGGCTCGACGAGAAAATCGCAGACGCAGTCGGAGAGTCGGAGACGAATCGGTGGGAACTTCCGGTCCGGATCCACCACTTCGTAGCGCCCTTCCAGGGCCCGAATCTCATAGAGTGCCTCGGGCAGGCGATCGACGCGGTCTTCGTAGTGCCGGAAATTAAAGGCCGGGCGCACCTCGAGACGCGGACGCTTTCCCGAGCCGCTCATGCGGT
Source organism: Chthoniobacterales bacterium (assembly GCA_036502465.1). Lineage (GTDB taxonomy): Bacteria > Verrucomicrobiota > Verrucomicrobiia > Chthoniobacterales > UBA10450 > Palsa-1392. Next base: position 4,322 of record DASXYO010000025.1, on the reverse strand, counting down.
ACCTGACATGCACCGTGTTCTGCCGGTGCGGCATCATGATCCGTTTCTCGATCGTCAGGCCGCGAACCTCGTAGAGCCAGACTGGGAGGCCTTTTTCCAGGCGAAATTCCTTGAAGTAATCGGCCCCGTGAAGATCGAGCTGGCCGCCGACGCGTTCCTCTGCGCCTAACGAAACGAGATCGTCGTCGCTGAATCGGAGCACTTCCGAAAGATGACTCCACATGACGGTGCGGCCGAAAGGAGCGGGAAGGGCCGCCACGAGCAGACCGTGGTAACGCCGGGTTACCGCGCCGGAGATCGTGCCGGAAGCGAAACCGCCAAGGCCGTTCGTCACCAGCCACTCGCGGGTAAGAAGACTCTCCAGTTCCGTCTGCTCCGGACGCCAGGGCATGACGCGCGACGCGGGCATTTCGCTGAGGAGATCGAGACTCATGGGAAGGTTAGGCGTTACGCACCGGCCGGAGGACCAGAGCAGCTTCGGCCGGCAGCATCCAGCCTTTTTTTGTTTCCGGCGCGACGACGCCGGGGCCGCCGTATTCGGGAGCCTCGCTCGACCAGAGCGTTTTCCAGCGCCCGGGCGCCGGCGGGGCAAGGAGCGGCTCGGGCACCACTGCAAGCTGTTGGGCTTGGCCGAGATTAACCACAAGGAGGCGGTCGTCGCCCAACGAATGAAAATAACGCAAGACGAAAGAGTGCGTTCCCAGAACCGCGCCGTCAACGTTCCCGGGCTCCTGCAGCGAAAAATTTACATCCTTCCGGCGGAGGCGGATGAGGTCGCGGATGAGGACGCTTATCTCCGGGATCCGGACGCGATCGAGTTTGCTCCGCGCAAAGGTCCCCGGGTCGGCCGGGTCGGCGAGGCGCGCCTGGATTTTTGGAGGGGCCAATTCCGGGAATTGTTTGAGGAATTTAAGGCGGCCCATTCGAATCAGCTCCCGCAAGTCTCCTGCCAGGTCGGCGAAGTAGAGGAACGGCGTGCTGGCGCCGAATTCCTGACCTTGGAATAACATCGGCGTCCAAGGCGCGAGGAGCAGGAGGGCCAACATCGCGCGATGCCGCCCGGGTGAGGTCGTTAGGCGAACGCGCTCGCCAGTGCCGGAGTTCGCGACTTGATCATGATTCTCGATAAAGCCGACAAACGCTTCCGGAGAGAGACCGCGGGCCGAGGTGCCGCGGGCTTGCTTCTGCCAGGAGTAGCGCTGCCCCTGGTAAAGACAACCGTGTTTGACGGCGGAGATGAACTCCTGGGGCGTGCCCCGGTAATCGGTGTAGTAAGCCGGGTTGCGCCCAGTCAGGGCGACGATCGCACTGTGATGGAAATCGTCGTTCCAAAGCCCGTTCAAGCCGTAGCCGCCTTCGTTAGGTGGCCGAATCAGCCTGGTTTCCTGGGGCTCGTTTTCCGCCACGAAAAAAATCGAGCGATCGTCCGCCGCCTCCCGCGCTTCTCTCGCCACTTGAGCGAGAATGTGCTCCTCGGATTCGTCAAAAATGCTCTGCGTTGCGTCAAACCGGAAGCCGTCGAAGTGAAACTCCTCGATCCAATAACGCGCATTGCTGATGAAGAATTCGCGCACCGGCCCGGAGTTTTTGCCGTCAAAATTCACGGCCGCACCCCAGTCGGTCTTGTAACGGTCGGTCGTGTAGTGGTCCGAGAAGACCCCAAGGTAATTGCCTTCTGGTCCGAAATGGTTGTAAACGACGTCGAGAATAACGCCCATGCCTAACGAGTGTGCGGTGTCGATAAATCTGCGCAGGTCGTCCGGCCGCCCGTAAAGCCGGCAGGGCGCGAAGAGATCGACGCCGTCGTAGCCCCAGCCAAATTCGCCAGGGAAATCCCCGATCGGCATCATCTCGATCGCGCTAATCCCGGTCCGAGCCAGCTCTGGCAATTGCTCAGTCGCCGCAGCCCACGTGCCCTCTGGGGTGAAGGTGCCGATGTGCATTTCATAGAGCACCTGGCCTTTTAGATCCGCGCCCCGCCATTTCTGATCGGTCCATCGAAAATCCCGATGATCGACCACGCATGAGGCGCGATGCGGTCCGCCCGGTTGATAACGCGATGCCGGATCGGGATGGAGATCTTCGCTCTCATCCAATCGAAAACGATAGAGCGCGCCCGCAGAAATCGCGGCGCTTCCGGAAAAATAACCGCCATCCTCCGGTTCGAGGAGTTGAAAGCTCCGCCCGGTTTGCGGTTCCACGGTCGCCTCGATCACGACCTCGACCTGACGGGCCTTGGGCGCCCAGACGCGAAAATGCGTCAGGCCCGGTGCCAACACTTCGGCCCCGATCGGGAGCCGGCGTTTGAAATGTTGAGCGCTCACGCTCTCGATTCGCCCATGCGTCGCGGTGCGGTTGCCGGCCAGCTGGAAATCAGATGTCGAGGCAGATCGCAAACCGCAAGATAGCTCATCCTGGAGCGACAGCAGCGGGAATAAATCCGCTTCCCGCCCCCTCTATTCTCGATAAAACTGCGGCCGTTGCGCGCTCATGTTTAATCCGATCAAACGCTACACGCATTGGCTGCATACCCGCTGGCCGGCGGGCGTGGTCGAGAAGCTGCCCGAATCCGGTGAGCTTGGCGTAACGAATATTCCGGGGGTGCGAATCGTGGGCGATCTCACTGGCATTCCGCTCTTGAAATTTTCGTCCAAAACGGGCGCGGAAGCGGTGCGAGCGATTTTGGCCGAGCCGGACTTTGCGAAAGGAGAAGGCGCGGTGATCGACCTCGCTATCATCGGCGGCGGCGTGTCGGGCGTTTCGGCCGCGATCGAAGCGAAGAAGGCGGGTCTGAATTTCAAAATCTTCGAGGCGACGCAGCCGTTTTCGACAGTCGTTAATTTCCCCAAGGCAAAACCGATCTACACCTACCCGACCGACCTCAAACTCGAGGGCGGACTGCAATTTACGAAAGACGTAAAGGAGCCGCTCCTCGAGGAGATGGAAGCGCAGCGCAAGGCGGCGGGAATCGAGTTTACCGAAGCGCGGATCCAGCGGTTGGAGGCGAGCGGGAAGGCAATCATCCTGCACCACGGCGACAAGGAAAAGACGACGACGCAAGCGCGCCGCGCGATCGTGGCGATCGGGCGGAGCGGGAATCATCGCAAGCTTGGATGTCCGGGTGAGGATCTCGACCACGTCTTTAACCGGCTCTTCGATCCGAAGGATTTCACCGGTAAGGATGTGCTCGTGGTCGGCGGCGGGGATAGCGCGCTGGAATGCGCCATCGCCCTTGCCGGATCGGGGGCGCGGGTCACGGTCAGCTATCGCAAGCCGGAATTCGCGCGACCCAAACCCGAGAATGTCGAGAAACTCCGGATGCTGGAGCACGATCCGAAAGCGCGGGTGGAGGTGGAACGGCCGAGCTCGGAGCGGGTCACGACGGCTTTCTCGAGCGAGATGATGAAGGATGCGCCGCCCGGCTCAGTCACTCTCGCGCTCGCGACGACCGTCACCCGGATCGAGCCCGACAAGGTGACGCTGAAGAAAGAGGACGGGACCGAAGAGGTTCTGCCTAACGACAACGTTTTCTCCATGATCGGCCGGGAAGCGCCGCTCGATTTCTTCCGGCGCAGCGGCCTGCATGTGCGCGGGGACTGGCGGCCGATGACCTGGATCAGCTGCATTGCCTTTCTGCTTTTCTGCGTTGTTCTTTATCACTGGAAAAGTAATCACCCGCAGGAATTTCCGGTCCAGCGCTGGACGAGTCAGGCCCATGCGTTTCCTTACAATGTCCCGAAAGCGATCGACGCGGCGGGAGGAAAGATCGCGGAATGGTCGAGTCGCGAGCCCAACCTTCTCTACACAGTTAAGCGTGGCTTGGGGAATCCCTCGTTTTACTACACGCTCGCCTATTGCACCTGCGTCCTCGTTTTCGGCATCAAACGCATTCGTCGCCGCCGGACGCCCTACGTGAAATGGCAAACCATTGCGCTCATCTGTTCGCAATGGATTCCGCTCTTCATCCTGCCGGAAATCATTCTGCCCTGGATGGGACACAACGGTTTCTTTGAGCCCGGCCATCCCTTGCGCTGGCTGGCCGACCATCTTTTTGAAAGCTACGACGGCTCGTTAGGCCACGAGCGCGCCTACTGGCGGGCTTACGGGTTCATCCTCGCGTTCCCGCTCAACGTTTACAACGTTTTCACCGAGCATCCGCTCTGGCTCTGGCTCGGGATTTCGTTTCTCCAGACGTTTGTCATCATTCCGCTGATCATTTTTCGCTGGGGGAAAGGCGCCTACTGCGGCTGGATCTGCTCCTGCGGTGCGCTCGCCGAGACGATGGGCGATTCTTATCGGAGCAAAATGCCGCACGGGCCGTT
>DASXYO010000024.1:0-9625 GCA_036502465.1 Chthoniobacterales bacterium | reverse complement strand
GGCGCCGTCACCGGTCGCGGGGTCGACGTCGCGGGCGGGCCGATCCCGAAACGCCCCGGCTACTACGGCGAGGGAGTCGTTAGGCCGCCGGTCTGGACCTGGGAAATTCCGCTCTACTTCTTTATCGGCGGCGCTGCCGGGATGGCGCCCCTCTTTGCCTGTGCCGGATTCTTTCTCGGGATGCTGGACCTGGCGCGGGTCGCGCTCTGGATCGCCGCCGCGGGCGCGATCATCTCACCGGTTCTGCTCGTGATGGATCTCGGCCGACCGCAGCTTTTCATCAACATGCTGCGAGTTTTCAAACACCAGTCGCCGATGTCGGTCGGTTCCTGGATTCTCTCCATCTTCGGCACCTTCACTGTTCCGGCGTGTCTGATTTTCGAGCTCTATCTCAATCAAGCCTTCGCCGGTTCGGTTGCGCCGATGTTTCTCGTCCTCGCCATTCTGCTGACGATTGGCTCGGCCATCGCCGGCGTCGGACTCGCGACCTACACCGGCGTCCTGATCGGCGTCACCGTGATCCCAGCCTGGTTTCTACACCGTGTGCTTCTGCCGATTCACTTCGGCACCGCCGGGCTCGGCAGCGCCGCCGCCATTCTCGAACTTTCCGGATTTCACATTCGGCCGCTTTACATGATCGGTCTGGCCGCAGCGATCATCGAGACGCTGCTCTGGATCTGGCTCGAAATCGACAGGCACGGCGCAGCCGATCGCGCCCTGCACGAAGGTCGCAGCGGCTGGCTGATTCGCGGCGGCGAGATTTGCGCCGGACCCCTCGCGATCGTTCTTCGCCTAACGAATCTGATCCCGCTGGCGGCGATCTCTTTTCTGCTCGGGGCGTTTCTCAGTCGTTTCGGTTGGATTTCCGCCGGTCGCATCTCAGGGAAAGATCCTGAATCGGTCTTTGCCTCGCAGCGCTAAGCGCGCCACCCTCCGGCATGCCTAACGACCGCAAGACGAAGAAGTCGAAGGAGGAGGCCGAGAGCGAGGAGGTGCAGGAACGCACCTCGCCCGGTGGCCACATCGTCTATGCCGCGGTCTTCGAAGAAGGAATGCACGAGTTGGATCGGTCCAATTCCGCGCTCGCCTGGTCGGGCACCGCGGCCGGTCTGGCGATGGGAATGTCGCTTCTCACCGAAGGCGTTTTGCATAGTCGGCTGCCCGACGCCCCTTGGCGTCCCCTGATTGAAAAATTTGGCTACTCAATCGGATTTCTCATGGTTGTCCTCGGGCGCCAGCAACTCTTCACCGAGAACACGCTCACCGTCATTCTCCCGCTTCTGCGCAAACCACGGATGCGGATGTTTATGAATGTGGCGCGGCTCTGGTCGATCGTTTTATTTTGTAACCTGCTCGGCACATTCTTCGTCGCCTGGATGATGGGAAACACGAACGTGGTTTCTCCGGAAGTGCGGCACGCGATGCAGGAAATCGGCCACAACACGATGAATCAGGCTTTCGGCTCCCTCGTCATCCGCGGAATTTTCGCCGGGTTCATGATCGCAATCATGGTCTGGCTTCTGCCCTTTGCCGAAACGGGGCGCGTGGCCGTGATCATCATCATCACCTATGTCGTTGGCATCGCTGAGCTGGCGCACGTCATCGTCGGATCAGTCGACGCTTTTTACATGGTCGGCATCGGTGAGAAAACCATGCTCGATTATTTTGCCTATATGGGGCCGGTCCTGCTCGGCAATATCATCGGCGGTTCGAGCATTGTGGCGACGGTCGCGCACGCCCAATACGTCGAGGAAGACAAAAAGGCCTAACGAAGCCGGCGACGGTCGCCTTCCCGGATGGTCAGGCCCTCGCGGTCGCAGCGCTCGAGGAACGGAATCAAAACTCGGCGCGACGTTCCGAGGACTTGGCGCAGCTCGCTGCTCGTGGCCGGTCCGCACGTGCGGAGAGTTTGCGCGACCGACTGTTTCATCTTGGTAAAGGCGTCCGTCGCCAGAAAGAGATCGCCGCTCAGTTGAGTGACCTCGCCGGTTTCACAGAGAAAACGCAACGCCTGCTGCGCCGGTGCTGATGGTGCCAGCTCCTTTGCTGAAGGCGGATCGAATGGTCGCACCGCCAGCGCGGCACGGAGCTGAGTTCCCGCGGGCGCCAGTAGAGCGGGCAACGAAGGTCGATGATCGCTCCGGCGGATCTCGCCCTTTTCCAGAACGAACCCGCGCCCTTTGAGCTCGGCAATGATCATTTCACTCAGGACGGGATCTGGCAGCGCAAGCGCCGTTCTGACTTCCGACAAATCGACTCCCCGACGTTCCGGGTGCGCCTTGTGGCCATCCTCGATGACCTTTTCCGCGCGGCGGCACACGCTCTCCCACCAGGTTTCGTCGGCCGCGATTTCCCCTCGCAGCACCACTTCCTTCGTCTCGGTCAGCGCGGCGCGTATTTCATCGGCACTGAAGTGGGATTTGGAGAGGAGCGACTCGCGCCGACTCACCTTGTCGCGCTGAAGCTGAGTCCGAAGCAAGGTGGGCAGATCGTCAGGTGCAACCGCGCGAGCCTGAAGAAAGTTTCTCTCGGTCGCGGAACGAAATTTCGTTCCTGCCGCGTCGGGATTGAGAACGACGCCGCCGGCGATGGTCGACCGACCGGAAAAATCGCGGAGAATGAAGCGATCGCCGAGAAAAACGAACGCCGGCTTCGTGCAGCGCAGTCGCGCGATGGCTTTCTCGCCCGGGAGCAATTCGCGGCGGTCGAGCAAAGTGATCCGGGCGGTGAAACGCGCACTCCCGTAATGCATCTGGATGACAGAGGCATTCTTTAGCGGACGCGAATCTGATGCCGCGCGTTCGAGCAAAGCGTCGATCGTGCGACTCGCTTCCTCATTTTCCACCGTGGACAGAACGGTTCCGCGCGGAATGTCTTCGAGTTTAAGGTCAGGGAGGTTGACCGCGGTCCGCGTCCCCGGGAGAGCCACTTCGAGCGGCTGGTTGTGGCTCTGCAGGGCTCGCACCCGAGCCCGGAGATTCTGTGGCTGAAGCGATACCTGATCGCCTTGCTTAAGTTCTCCTCCGGTCAGCGTTCCCGTGACGATCGTGCCCGTGCCGCGCACGGTGAAAACACGGTCGACGAACAAGCGCGGTTTTCCGAGGTCCGGTGCGGCAGGAAGGATGTCGCACACTTCCGCCAGAGTCCGCTTCAATTCCGCCAGACCAGCCCCAGTGCGGACGGAGGTGTGCACGATCGGTATTTCGCCTAACGAGTGAGCTCCCAGTTTCTCTCGCACCGCCGCCTCGACCAACGCGGGATCAGCGAGATCGCATTTCGTGAGCGCGACTACGACCCGACGAACGCCGAGATAATTCAGGATCTGCCAATGCTCCTCGGTTTGCGGCATCCAGCCGTCGTTGGCCGCGACGACGAGAAGGGCGAGATCGATCGCGCCGAGGCCGGCGATCATATTGCGGATGAAATCCTCGTGTCCCGGCACGTCGATCATCCCGATGGAAATTCCGGGCAACCCGAGGTGCGCGAAGCCGAGGTCGATCGTGATTCCGCGCGCTTTTTCTTCCGGCAACCGGTCGGTATCGACGCCGGTCAGCGCCTTGACCAGCGCCGTCTTGCCGTGATCGACGTGGCCCGCGGTGGCGAGGATGAGATGTTTCACGTCGACTTCGTGAGAGCAGCAACGATCGCTTCATCCTGGAAGGGAAAGATCGTGCGGAGATCGAGCAGGAACTTGCCGCGTGCGATGTAACCAATGACCGGCGGGTCGCTTTTTCGCAGACGGCTGGCCAGTTCATCGGGCGGGATGTTGGCGGCCGCCACTTCGAGGGCAATCGATGCAATCGCGGACCGCGGCAAGGTGCCGCCGCCGATCTCGGCTTTGCATTCGACGAGCCGCATTTTCAGCGGAAGTCGGTGGAGCGATTCGATCAGCTTCTCTCCGCGCGCACGCAGCTCGTCGTTAGGAATTTTCAACAGGGAGTGAACCGGAACCTCTTCATCGCGCAGATGCGCGTCGACGGTGGCGCTGAGCGCGGCCAAGATCAGTTTGTCGCAGCGGAGAGCGCGGAAGAGTGGCTCCTTTTTCAGAGCAGCAATGAAGCGGGCTTTCCCGGCGATGATTCCGGCCTGTGGTCCGCCGAGCAGTTTGTCGCCGCTGAAACAAACCAGATCGGCACCGCGTTTCAGGGTCTCGTTAGGCGTGGGTTCGTGCTCGTTGAGGCCGAGTGTCTCGGTCGCAACGACCGCGCCACTGCCGAGATCCTCGACAAAGGGAATTCGTTTCGAATGCGCCAGTCGCGCCAGCTCCTCGTTAGGCGGAGAACCAGCAAAACCGCTCATGAAAAAATTGCTCTGGTGCACCTTCAGGATCATTCCGGTCTCGGGTCCGACCGCTTTCGCGTAATCGCGCAGCACCGTCTTGTTCGTGGCGCCAACTTCCCGCAGGCGCGCTCCGCTTGTTTCGAGAATCTCGCCGATCCGAAAGCCGCCGCCGATCTGGACCAGCTCTCCGCGGGAGATAATCACCTCCGGTTTCTTGCTCGTAAAATGGCGCACGATGAGGACGAGCGCCGCCGCGCAATTATTGACCACGGTGGCGGCTTCGCCACCGCAGAGCAGGGCGAGACTTTGTTCCAGATAACCGGCGCGTTTACCCCGCGTCCCGGTCGTTCGGTCGTATTCGAGGTTGCTGTAGCTCGATCCGATATCGGCGAGCGCGCGAAGCGCTGCAGCACTGAGCGGCGCGCGACCAAAGTTGGTGTGAAGGATGATGCCGGTGCCGTTGATGACCGGCTGGAGGCGCGAGCGTTTGAGATCATCGAGACTGCGTCGCAGTCCCACGACGATCTCAGGCAGAGGCGGGACTTTGCCGCCGGTGCGCATCTGCGCGAGATCGCGCCTAACGAGTTCGACAACAAAGGGGCGCGGTGAGCCCGTCTCGCCGAGCGTCTGAAGAATTTTCTCGACGGAGGGAATGGCGCGAAGAGGGGCTTTCATCTGGGGAGCGCACGCGCCTCGCGTGCCGGTTTCTGCGCCTCGCAGAAACCATCTTTGCCTGTTCGCGGAGCGGAAGGGAAAGTTCGCGACGGCGAGGACGCCGTCGCCAGCACGCGAGGCACGTGCGCTCCCCGGAATTGCCGCGCGATCGTCATTGTAGCTTGGCCGTGATTAGGTTCTTGCCTTGGGTGGTGATTTTTCCAATGACCGCTGCACATGGCGTCCGGTGCGTGTCGAGCAAACTGAGGACGACTTCCAGATTTTTGGACGAAACGCAAAGCAGCAGTCCGCCGCTGGTTTGGGCATCGGCCAGGAGCAAACGCCGCGATGTTGGCGTCTTGTTCCACTGCCCATCCGGTTTGGCGGTCTTGAGGTTTTGCCGGGTGCCGCCGGGGACGCAATCGCGCTCGATCAAGGTGAAGATCTCGTCGCTGATGGCCGGGACATCGTTGACGAAAATCTCCGCGCCGACGCCGCTGGCGCGGCACATCGAGGCCAGGTGTCCGAGGAGGCCAAAGCCAGTGACGTCGGTTGCGGCGCGGACGAGACCACGCTCGGCGAGGTCGGCTCCGATCTCGTTCACGCGCGACATCAGGGCAATGACCGCTTTCGTTAGGCGACGACTCGTTAGGCCTTTCTTGATCCCGGTGGTGGCGATGCCGGTGCCGAGCGGCTTGGTCAGAATGAGACGATCGCCCACGCGCGCCCGGGCGTTGGTCAGCATTTTTTTCGGGTTAACCATTCCCGTGACAGCCAGTCCATAGATCGGCTCGGGATTGCGGATGGTGTGTCCGCCAATGATGGCGCAATCGACCTCGCGCGCTTTCTCGAGCCCGCCGCGCAGGATGGTGGCGATGGTTTTTTCGGAAACGAAATCGGTCGGCATGCCCATGATGTTGAGCGCGGTGAGGGGGCGGCCGCCCATGGCGAAGACGTCGGAGAGCGCGTTGGCCGCGGCGATCTGGCCGTAGGCGAACGGGTCGTCCACGATCGGAGTGAAAAAGTCGGTCGTTTGCACAAGGGCGCGGTCGCGATCGAGACGGAAAACCCCGGCGTCATCGGCGGTGGCGGAGCCGACGAGAACGTTGCGATTCGGATACTGCGGGAGCTGAAGCAAAACTTGCCTCAGGGCCTGTTGGCTCAACTTGGAAGCTCAGCCGGCGCAGGACGAGAGCGAAGTCAGGGTGCGAATCTGTTCGCGCGACATGCGATCACCTCCTTTCGATCGAGGGGGAAAAAAGCGCGGAGAGGATAGGAATCGAACCTACCTCGGCCGGTGAGGGCCGACGGCGATTTTGAAGATCGCGAGGGCCACCAGGCACCCTTCACTCTCCTTGAAGAAGAAATCTGGAAGCCAGGAATCCCGGAGGAAGAAGAGGACGCAGAGATCTTCCTGGATTCCTGGGTTCCAGAGGGATCGTTAGGCCTTGAGCTTCTTGATCTGGCTGACAACGGCGTCGAAATCCGGCCATTCGCCGGAATCGAGTTTGGAATGGAGGAGTTTGCCATGGGCGCTGACTTCGAAGGCGCCGCCGCTCGATGGGACGAGGGTGAGCGACGCGATCCGATCGCCGAGCTCGAGAATTTTAGCCGCCAAACTGACGGCTTTCGGTGCGTAGTTTCAAACGCTGCAATACTCGATCCGGATTTCGGTTTTCATCGCTCCCTCCTTTCCCGGGATGAGGTTAGTGGGATGAGAGCGGGGGTCAAGAGGGGCATTCCCGGCTCGACGGAGTCTCGCCCTGCCAAGAAGAATACACCAAATCGCTTTTCGTTAGGCAGCGACCGCGTTGGCGGCGCGCTTGCGGGCGTTGGCGTCGAGGACGCGCTTGCGCAGGCGGAGCGACTTCGGCGTCACTTCGACGTACTCATCCGCTCCGATGTACTCGATCGCACGCTCCAGGGTCATCTTTAAGGGCGCTTCGAGTTGAATGCCTTTGCCGTCCCCCTGGCTGCGCATGTTGGTGAGGTTTTTCGCCTTGCAAGGATTGACCGGGAGATCTTCCGGGCGCGCGTTTTCGCCAATGATCATCCCCGCATAAATCTCCTCCTGTGGTCCGATGAAAAGTTTGCCGCGCGCCTGAATATTGTTCAGGGAATAGGCTTTGCTCGTGCCGGCTTCCATCGAAACCATCACCCCACGGTTGCGGCCTTCGAGTTCGCCCTTAAAGGGAGCGTACTCGCGAAAGATATGGCTCATGATGCCCTCGCCCCGGGTCAGGTTGACCAGGTCGCTCTCGAAACCGATCAGGCCGCGGGTGGGGATGATCGCCTCGACGCTGACGCGAGTGGCGTGGTGATCCATGCCGACGACCTCACCTTTGCGAGCCGCAATCGCCTGCAGGACGTCGCCCAAGTTTTCGTTAGGCACTTCCGCGTAAAGAGTTTCGATCGGCTCGAGGAGGGAGCCATTTTCGTCGCGCTGGAAGATGACTTCCGGACGGGAAACCATGACTTCAAAGCCTTCGCGGCGCATTTGTTCAACGAGGACGGCAATCTGCATTTCGCCGCGCGCGTTCACTTCGAAGGCACCGGAGGATTCCGTGTCCTTGACCGCGAGGGAGACGTTGCCGCGGGTTTCGCGGATGAGGCGCTCGCGCACGTGGCGGGCCGTGACGAATTTGCCTTCGCGACCGGCAAAGGGCGAATCGTTGACCAGGATCCGCATCCGGATCGTCGGCGGATCGATATCCACGAACTGGAGCGGGGTGCGCTCTTCGCGGTCGGTCAGAGTTTCGCCGATGTAAACTTCCTCAAAGCCGGTCAGGCCGACGATGTCGCCGGCGCTGGCGTGCTGGGTCTCGACCTGCTGCATGCCGGCGTAGGTGTAGAGAGCAGTGACGTTGCTGCGCTCGCGGCGTCCGTCGCGATGGATGCAAACGATCGCGTCGCCGACTGTAACGCGTCCGCTGACAATGCGCCCGAGAGCGATGCGGCCGAGATAATCGCTGTAGTGCAGGTTGGAGACGAGCATCTGGAAATAGGGCTCGGCCGCGATGGTGGGAGGCGGGATAAATTTGATGATCGCCTCGAAGAGCGGGGTCATGTCCTCGCTGTTCTCGTGCACTTCGCGCATGGCGAAGCCGTTCTTGGCGCTGGCGTAAACGATCGGGAAATCGAGCTGCTCGTCGTTCGCCTTCAACTCGACGAAGAGATCGAAGACCATGTCGAGGACCTTGTGCGGCCGGGCGTTTTCACGATCGACTTTGTTGATGACAACGATGGGCTTGACCTTGTTTTCGAGCGCTTTCTTGAGCACGAAACGCGTTTGGGCCTGCGGACCGTCATGCGCGTCGACGACAAGCAAGACGCCATCGACCATTTTCATGATCCGCTCCACTTCACCGCCGAAATCGGCGTGGCCGGGCGTATCGACGATGTTGACGCGGTAGCCGTTCCAGTTAAAAGCGGCGTTCTTGGCCCGGATGGTGATGCCTTTCTCGCGCTCGAGATCCATCGAATCCATCATGCGCTCCTCGGTTTTTTGGTTGGAACGGAAGGTGCCGGATTGGCGGAGGAGCTGGTCGACGAGCGTGGTCTTGCCGTGGTCGACGTGGGCGATGATTGCGATGTTGCGGATTTTGTCCATGGCGATGAGTTTCTCGTCGTGCATAAGCAGGCGCGCCGCCTACCGGAGCGAATCTGGCAACCGAAGCGGCCGCCAACGAGGAGCGCGGAATATGGATGCGACCAGCCTCTCAGTCAACCCGAAGTGCCACAGACGCCCCTCGACAAAGCAAAAACGGCAGGCCACCGCTGGCCTGCCGTCTCGCTATGATTCTATGCTGAGGTGTTAGTTGAGCGGAGCGCGGACCGCTGCTTCGGCGTTAATGAAGCCGAAACCGTCCGTTTTCGCCCAGCCAGCACCGATCTTGTTATTGATCGAGCCGCTAAAGGTGCCACCGCCAGAGGTCGTGCCGCTGAAGGTCATGCCACGCTTCGTGACCTTTCCGTCCGGCAGGAGCAATTCTCCGCCGAAGAGGTCCGCCATGGTGAACGACGTCGAAGTCGCACCACCATCCTGGCCGAGGCCATTCGTGACCACGCGGTTATGCTGCGGTCCGTGACCGACAGTGTACTTCAGCGTCTTGCCGTTGGTGAAGCTATCGTTGGCGAACGTGAGGGTCATCGTCCACCATTGACCCGCGACCGAAGGAAGCGGCGCCTGGTTGCTGTAGCTCGCAGTGACATCGCTCGAGCTAATATCGGAGTCACCCACGGTGAACGCCTTGGTCAACGGCTCGAAAACGAGACCGGGATAGACGTTGCTGAAGTACGTGTTGGTCAGATCGAGGCCATTGTTACCGCCGGTGGAGTTACCCGCCGTGGCCGCAGTGCCTTCCGGATTAAAGACCAGGCTGGTGATAGCTCCAGGTCCCTGGTAGGAGATGGTGAGGTGGTTCACGTTGTTGATACCCGAGCTCGGATTTAGGCCGAGATCGGTGTTCGCGGTGAACTTGACCACGCCACCTTCCGAGGTGACTGCCTTGCCCGAAGCGTAGTTCGGATCGAGGTCATGCTGGAAGCTGCTGTTATGCAGGATGTCCATCATCTGCGAAGGAGTCACACTGCCCGGGCCGCCGTGCGCTTCGAGGACGAGGGCGGCGACCGCGGCGGCGTGCGGAGCCGCGGCGCTGGTGCCGGAGAAGTTAGGCTTCGTGTCCAGGTC
>DASXYO010000023.1:0-9321 GCA_036502465.1 Chthoniobacterales bacterium | reverse complement strand
GCATTCCCGGTGTAGATGCGCAACGTCTCATCTTTCGGCGTGTGATCGATCGTATTTTCGCCCGTAAACTCCATTTGCTGGTCGGAATCCTGTTTGTAAAAACGGACGCGCCCTTTCGGTAACGGCATGCCGAGCTGATTGGCGGCGGAGTTCTTAAACTCGCGCACCGCCGCGACCTTGGTCTCCGAGTCGGCACCGAGGTTTTCGTTGTTGCGAATGTTTTCCATGTTGTAGCCGCGGTACTGGTTCCATGGGATTTGCAGGCCGTCGTAGATGTAGAGCTTCTCGGAATGCACGCCGGTGGCGCGGATGAACTCGACCTGTTTCGTCTCGCGATCGTGCAGTGTGACGGCCCGCGGGAGCGAGTAGAGATGATAATCTTCAAACGCTTTCTCCGTGACGGGCGCGGCTTCTGATTTCGCCACGCTGTCCATCGCTCGCATCGCGCCGGCGTAGGCTTCGCCCGGCTGGATCTTGCTCACGTCGCCCGCCATGAGTTTGATCTTTGCTTTCTCAAAAGTTTTGCCGCTCTGGTTATCCATCGTCACCCAACCGACGACGGTGAGGTCGTCGCTATCCTCCGGTGCGACGATGTTGTAATCAGCATTCCAGCTCATTCCGCCGGTGATGTAGGCGAGTTCCGCCGTGAGCTTGGCGGCGCTGTCGGCATGCAGTTGCCATTCGAGCGTCGGCTTCAGGATCGCGTCGTTTTCGAGTGGCGGAAAAAGCGGCTGACCCGGCAGGCTGAAACGCAACTTGCCGTCCACTTCGATAATCGGCTGCACGCTCCCACTGCCGTAGCTCATCGCGCTTTGCGCCATGGCGTAACCTGGCCCGTAGCGCTGCATCGCCTCCTGGCTGTGCGCGACGTAACCGCTCCGGATAATCTTTCCCGGCACAACCGTGCTCGGCTTGTTCGGCTCCGTGACGAGGAAGTCGATCGTCCTCCCTTCGAAAAGCGAGAGAAGCAGCTCCTGCGAAACCGGATCATTGCGATAATTTTGCTCGAGGATTTGCAGCTTCGTTTTCCCGCTCGGGTCGCGCAGAATCACCGAGTCCGGCTCGAGATGCGCGGTCGTGTTGGTGAAGCGGATGTCGTTCTGACCTTGTTTGAGGTCGAGCGGGACCGTGTCGCGCACGACGGCGAAGTTCTGGTTGTAAATCGTTAGGGCCGGATCAGCCGCGGCACTGTCTGCGCAGGCCAGAATGAGTGCGGCCGCGAGCAGTACTTGGAATTTCATGAGCGGGTTCATCGTTATCACTCAGACCCGCGGAAACGAATTTTCTTAACCGCCGGCCTTCAACACGGCAAAAGTGCGGCTGCCTTTGCGATCGAGGTAGAGCAAAATCCCGCGGGCCGGATCGGCTTTCGTCAGCGCCTGCCGGAAACTGGCCACGTTGGTCACCGGTTTACCGTCGACTTCGGTGATCACATCTTCCCGCCGGATATCCTGGGCTGCCGCCAAGCTGTTGTCGGCCACGTCGGTCACGATCACGCCTTGCTGCACGCCCAATTTCAAACGCGTCGCGACCTCCTTCGTCAGCTCCTGCACCTGCAAACCGAAACGGTTGATGTCCTCATCGCGCGGCTCGGGTTGCGGCGCGGGCTGGGCGGCGGCGCGGTCGACCTCGTTAGGCAATTCGCCGGTCGTGACGGCAATTTTCATCATCTGGCCCTTTCGCCAGACGTTGAGCTGGACGTTTTGCCCGACCTTCTTTTTCAAAATCTCGTGCTGCAACTGCGTGTCGGTCGCGACCGGCGCGCCGTCGATCTGGGTGATGACGTCGAACGGCCGAAGCTCGCTTTTATAGGCCGGGGCGTCGGCTTCGATCGTGCGCACGACGACGCCCTTGTCGATGCCCTTGAACAAATCGCGGATCGAAGAATCGTCGCCTAACGTTTCGATCCGGATGCCAAGCCACGGCCTAACGATCTTGTTTCCAGCGATCAGTTGCTGGCCGATTTCGTTCACCAGGTTGCTCGGGATGGCGAAACCGAGACCGCGGTTGAGACCGTTGATGAGCGTGTTCATGCCGACCACTTTGCCGTCGATGTCGCAAAGCGGACCGCCGCTGTTGCCGGGGTTGATCGAGGTGTCGGTCTGCAAATAATCGGCGATGTTGTAGCCGCTCGTCGCCATCAATTTGCTCCGCCCTTTGCCGCTGATCACACCGTAGGTGAAGGTGTAATCGAGCTTGAAAGGCGCGCCGATGGCGAAGGCAAATTGCCCGACTCGCACGGCGTCGCTGTCGGCCAACTGCACGACCGGCAGGTTGGTCGCATCGACCTTGACCACGGCGATGTCGGTTTTCTCGTCCGTCCCGACCACTTTTCCCGGGAACTCACGACCGTCCTGCAATTTCACCACCACTTTATCGGCACCCTCCACGACGTGAAAGTTGGTGTAGATGAAGCCGTCCTGCCTAACGATAAATCCCGATCCTTCGCTCTGGATGGGCTCAGGCGCGCGTCGGCCTTGCTGCGAATTGTTGTCATCCGGTCCCTGGAAGAACAAATCGTCCAGGGAAGTGTCGTTCCCGTCGTTCTTTTTCGTCACCTCGATGATGACCACGCTCGGCGCGACCACCTCAAAGACTTTAGCGAATGCGCTGTTGAGCTGGTGAACCACATCCTTGCCCGGAGCGGCGGCGGCGGCAGGAATGGTCGGCGTCGGTTGGACAGCCGGGACGGCGGGCGCGGGCGACGATTGCGCGAAGAGCCCGAGCGGGCCGGCAAAAGCGATCAGAAAAAGGCTACAGAAAAGGCGACGCATAGATGGCGATTTTCGACAGAGCGCGCGGTGCGCCGTTCAAACAGTAGCGGGAAGCGTGCGAGCGGCAAGGCGCGCTCCGGCGTCCTGGGCTCGCGTTCGGAGCTTCGAGGACCGCGGTCGTTGCGCATCCGACAAACGAATAGAGGGAGGTGAAAAGAGGGGAACCCGCAAGGCTGAGGCGCACCAAAAGGTGCCTTCATTGACACGAAATTTAACGCCCTTAACTTTTTTTTCACAAATCAAAATGGTTACTCTTGCCGACGATAAAACAGACGAGAAAAAGTTCGTCTCCCACGCGCCCGGATACTTCCCCGAAGTCGCTCCTGAACAGTGGAACGACTGGAAGTGGCAGCTCCAGAATCGCGTCACGACTCTGACGCAACTCGAACAGCACCTGGTGCTATCGGACGAAGAGCGCGCCGGCGTTCTGCTCTCGGGCGACAAGCTGGCGCTCGCCGTCACGCCTCATTTTTTCAATCTGATCGAACGCGACAACCCGGATTGCCCGATCCGGCGTCAGGTCATCCCGCGCGTCGAGGAAACCTGGGCCTCGCCCTACGACATGGCGGACCCGTGCGGCGAAGACTCGCACATGCCGGTGCCGGGTCTCGTGCACCGTTATCCCGATCGCGTCCTTTTTCTCGTGACGGATCGCTGCGCGAGCTATTGCCGCTACTGCACGCGCGCTCGCGTCGTGAGCGGCGTCGGAGAACAGGAACTGCACACCGAGTTTGAAGCGGCCTTCAAGTATCTCGAAGAACACACCGAGGTGCGCGACGTCCTCCTCTCCGGGGGCGACGCGCTGCTCTTCAGCGATTCCAAGCTCGAGAAAATCCTCAGCCGCCTGCGCGCCATTCCGCACATCGAGTTTCTTCGTATCGGCACGCGCGTCCCGATCTTCCTCCCGCAACGGATCACGCCCGAGCTTTGCCGGATGCTGCAAAAATATCATCCGCTTTGGATGAGCATCCACGTCAACCACCCGCGCGAACTGACGACCGAAGTGCGCGCCGGACTCGAGATGCTGGCCAACCACGGGGTCCCGTTAGGCAACCAGAGCGTTCTGCTCAAAGGCGTGAACGACGATCTCGAGACGATGAAAAACCTCGTGCACAAACTGCTCATGTGCCGGGTCCGCCCCTACTACCTCTACCAATGCGACCTGATCAACGGCTCGTCCCATCTGCGCGCCTCGGTCGCGAAGGGGATTGAGATTATTGAAGGGCTGCGCGGACACACGACCGGCTACGGCGTTCCACAATTTGTCATCGACGCCCCGGGCGGTGGCGGCAAGGTGCCGATCAACCCGGGCTACGTGCTCTATCACGACAACGAAAAAATCGTGATCCGCAACTACGAGGGCAAAATCTTCGAGTATCCCGAGACCGGAAACGAGAATGTGCAGTTCGCGCCGCAGCGCGAATATCACGACGAGTATCTTTATTCCTAGGGGAAGAAATCGGGTCCCCCGGAAGTCCCGCCGACCGACGCCGCGCGAATCGCCGGCGTCGTCTAGTGGCCTGGCCACAAACACACCGCTCTCCGAACTTTTCGGAAGATGTGGCACAAACCTCGCTGTTAAACAGGGGAAGGGCATCTCCACGGGCTTTCAGCCCCGTCCCTCAGATTAGCAGCGCTGTGGCGCTGCCGCAGAGGACCTTTATGACCAAATCAACCTTCCTATCCAACGCAGTCGACGGCCTCCGCAACACGCCGCGGGACCCTGCACCGAAGAAAAATCGCCGGCCGGGCATTATCGGAAATCTTCTCGCCCTGCTCATGGCCGTGGCGTTTATCGGCTCAGCCGATGGCGTTTCCGCCACTATGAAACCGGAGCCGAGTGGCCTCTACGATCTGCTTTTCGGCGCCCCCGGCACGGGGAAAATAGATCTGACGAATAACCCGCTGCTCGACAACCCAAATATCGACGGCTGGCGCTACAAGGTGGGCTGGGCAAAGATTCAGCCGACCGATGCCGCGACTTTCAATTGGGCGTCGATTGATTCTGCCATAGCCATCGCCGCCGCCCACGGCAAGAAGCTCTGCATCAGCATTGCGGGTGGCCTTTCCGTGCCGGACTGGGTCTATACAACCGCGCCCGTGGTTTACAAATATACCATGCTCGAGACGGATTCGACGACCGGCGCCTCCATCGGCAACCAGCCGCTCCCGTGGGACACAGCCTACCTTGATAAATGGCAGACATTCCTCGCCGCCTTTGCCGCCCGCTACGAGAACAATCCCGCCTGCTCCTACGTGGTGATGGGCGGTTTCATGGAGAATTTCAACATGACCGTCGTGGGCATCGACTCCGACTTTAACGCGATGGAAAACCTGGCCAAGAATCCGCCGGCTGGATACCCGGGCCTGACGACCTCGTATGTGGATTTCAGTTCCGCCTACATCCCTGCCGCGCAGCGAGTCATCACCGATTATTCCACCTATTTCCCGACCACTCCTCTCCTTGTCACTTTGTATAAAGTCGTGCCCGGCGATCTGGGAATTACTTTGCAGAACACCGTTTCAGACTGGGGCAAGGCAATATTTCCGGGCCATGTCGGGACGATGGTTTCCGCTCTTTACGCCACGGTGCCGCCGCACTCGCCGCCACCCGCTCCGCTCAATTATCCGAAGGGTTTCCAGATGGTCTGCCGCGCGGTGGACGATCCGGCTCGCCTTTACATCGATCCGGATCCAGTCCCGATGCCGGCGGCGCCGACTCCGCTGGAAGACGCGTTGGAACACGCCGTCTCCCTCGGTGGAAAATATGTCGAGGTTTACGAGGCCGATCTTACGCCCGAGATTTCGCAGCCCGTGCTTGCGGCCGAGCGCGCCAAGCTCCTGGCCAACGTCGGCGACGGCAGCGGCGACACGCCTCCGGGACCGCCCGCGCCTCCGACCAATCTGCACATCGTGCCTTAAGTTTCAGGTCATTCCGCGCCCTTTGGCGACGGCGCGAGTCGGCGAAAAATTGCGCCCGGCTTGTTCTGCACCAAAGGTAGGTGATGCCCGATGACGTCCTCGCTCCCGATCCACTTTGGTACAAGGACGCGATCATCTACGAGCTCCACGTCAAGACGTTCCACGATAGCGGCAGTGACGGGATCGGCGATTTCCGCGGACTGATCGAGAAGCTCGATTACCTCCAGGAACTGGGCGCGACGGCCATTTGGTTGTTGCCTTTTTATCCGTCGCCGATGCGCGACGACGGCTACGACATCGCGGATTATTTCGACGTTAATCCAAACTTCGGGACCCTGGCCGACTTTAAGGCGTTCCTCGCCGCGGCCCATGAGCGCGGGTTGCGCGTCATCACGGAGCTGGTCATCAATCATACCTCGGATCAAAATCCGTGGTTCCAGACCTCGCGCCGCGCCGCGCCCGGCTCGCCGGAACGTGAACTCTACGTCTGGAGCGATTCGCCGGAGAAATATAAGGACGCGCGGATCATCTTTAAGGATTTCGAGACCTCAAACTGGTCGTGGGATCCGATCGCGAAAGCATATTACTGGCACCGCTTCTACGCGCACCAGCCCGATCTGAATTTCGATAACCCAGCCGTGCACGAGACCGTGCAGAAGGTGCTCGATTACTGGCTGAGCATGGGCGTCGACGGCCTGCGGCTCGACGCCATCCCCTACCTCTACGAACGCGAAGGGACGAACTGCGAAAATCTTCCCGAGACGCACGTTTACCTGAAAAAATTGCGCGCCCACATGGACGCGAAATTCCCCGGGCGCATGCTGCTCGCGGAAGCCAATCAATGGCCGGAAGACGCGGTCAAATATTTCGGCGACGGCGACGAGTCGCACATGAATTTCCATTTCCCGCTCATGCCGCGGATGTTCATGTCGCTGCAAATGGAGGATCGGTTTCCGATCATCGACATCCTCGAGCAGACGCCGGCGATCCCCGATGCCTGCCAGTGGGCCATGTTCCTGCGCAATCACGACGAGCTCACGCTCGAGATGGTAACGGACGAAGAGCGCGACTACATGTGGCGCGTTTACGCGACCGATCCGACGGCGCGGATCAATCTCGGAATTCGCCGCCGGCTCGCGCCGCTCCTCGCGAACAGCCGGCGCAAAATCGAGCTGCTCAACATTCTCCTTTTCTCGATGCCCGGAACGCCGGTCCTCTACTACGGCGACGAGATCGGGATGGGCGACAATTTCTATCTGGGCGATCGCAACGGCTGCCGCACGCCGATGCAATGGAGCAGCGATCGCAACGCCGGTTTCTCGAAGGCGAATCCGCAGCAGCTTTACCTCCCGATCACGATCGACCCCGAGTACCACTACGAGGCGATCAACGTCGAGAACCAGCAAAAGAACCTGTCGTCACTGCTCTGGTGGATGCGGCGGGTGATCGCGATGCGGAAAAATTTCCGCGCCTTCTCGCGCGGCTCGCTCGAATTTTTGCATCCGGACAACGCGAAAGTGCTGGCGTTTCTGCGTCAGCACGAAGGCGAGACAATCCTGGTGGTGGCGAACCTCTCGCGTTTTTCGCAACCGGTGGAAATCGATCTCTCGCGCTTCACCGGCTGCGTGCCGATGGAGGTATTCAGCCGCAATCTTTTTCCGCCGATCAAGAAAGCGCCGTATTTCCTGACCATTGGGCCGCATGGGCATTACTGGTTTGCCTTTCAATCGCAGAAAGAGAAACGCACGGCCAAAAAACGGCACGTGCCCGCGATTGATGCCGAGCCTAATCTGGCGGCCTTGCTGGCCAATCATCAGCGCGCGCAACTGGAGCGCGAGATTTTGCCTAACTATCTGCGGACCTGCCGCTGGTTTGGCGCGAAAGCGCGCAGCATTCGCGAGATGCGGATCATCGAGCAGATCCCGGTGGCGGAGGACGCCGGCCAGTTGTGGCTCCTCCAAGTCGATTACACCGACGGCGCGCCCGACATTTATTCGTTACCCGTCCAGCTCGAAACTGGTTCGGCCGCAGAGAATCTCGCCCGCTCCACGCCGCAGGCTGTGATCGCTCGGGTCGGCGGCAAGGGCGTTCTTTACGACGCACTCTGGGACCCGGAATTTCGGGATGAAATTTTCCGGTTAATGGCCAGCGGAACCAACTTGAAAGGCCGCAATGGCCATCTCGTCGGCATTGCGAGCAACCTGCTGGAAGAGGAGCCTAACGAAAAGGCGCCGCCCTCCCAGGTCTTGAACGCCGAGCAAAGCAACTCCTCGATTCTTTACGACAATCGTTTCTTCCTCAAGCTCTACCGCAAGCTGGAAGACGGGATGAATCCCGACGTCGAGCTGACTCGTTTCCTGACCGAGAAACAACAGTTCGCGCACGTGCCGGCGTTTGTCGGCGCGCTCGAATACCGGCGCGCGCGCTCCGAGCCGACGGTCGTCGCGCTTCTGCAGGCGGCCGCGCCTAACGAGGGCGACGCCTGGGCCCTGACGCTCGATGCGGTCGGTCGTTACTTCGAGCGGGTTCTGGAAAAGAAAGGCGATCTGCAAACGGCCGACGCCGCGCCCGGGCCGTTGCTCGAAGAATTGCTCGGCGGCGTCTATCCCGAAAAAGCGAAATTGATCGGGCAGCGGACCGGTGAAATGCATCTCGCCCTCGCCGCCGAAACCAATGACAAGCGCTTCGCCCCCGAGCCCTTCAACGCTATGGCGCAGCGCTCGGTTTATCAATCGATGCGGGCCTCGCTTCGCCGCGCCTTTGTTCTTTTGCAAAAGAAGCTGCCGGAACTACCGGAGGCGTTTCGCGCCGAAGCCGCCCAGGTTCTCGCCGCGGAGCAACAAATTCTCGCTGCCGAACAGCAGACGCTTGAGCGCCACGCCTCCGCGATGAAGATCCGGATTCATGGCGATTATCATCTCGGCCAGGCGCTCTACACGGGGAAAGATTTCGTCATCCTGGATTTCGAGGGCGAACCCGCCCGGCCATTGAGCGAGCGAAAATTGAAACGCTCGGCCTTGCGCGACGTCGCCGGCATGATGCGTTCCTTCCAATACGCAGCCTACAGCGCGCTTTGGCAGCCATCGATGCGAACCGAAGACGTGCCCTTCCTCGAGCGCTGGGCCGATCTGTGGTATCGGCAAATGAGCGCCACCTTCCTCGAGAGATATCTCGAGACTGCCGCCGGGGCGAATTTTCTGCCGCAAAAGGAAGGTGACCTCGCCGTTTTGCTGGAGGCTTACCTGCTCGACAAGGCGGTCTACGAAGTTGGCTACGAATTGAATCATCGGCCGGACTGGGTATTGATCCCCGTGCGCGGGATCAAGCACATCCTGAATCTCGCCTAACGAACCGACGGAATGGAATAAACGGGGCGCGGAAGTCTCGCACGAACGATGAAGCCGCTTCTTTTTTTGCTCACCTCAAGCGCGATGCTTTCCGCCACCTCTTTCGCCGCGGAGACCAGCTTCGAAACTGGTCCGCAGCAGACTTCGCTGGTCGAACTTTACACCTCCGAAGGTTGCAGCAGCTGCCCGCCCGCGGAGGCGTGGTTGAGCCGACTGAAACAAAACCCCGCGCTCTGGAAACAATTCGTGCCGCTCGCGTTCCACGTTGATTATTGGGA
>DASXYO010000022.1:0-11808 GCA_036502465.1 Chthoniobacterales bacterium | reverse complement strand
AGAAAATCGGAATGGGCGGAGCCTTGGAAATACAATCTCACCGCTGGATCCTGTGCGACGTCCTGGTTTTTTGTGACTGTCGTCCGCACTCAGAAACCAAAGATTTCCCTCATCGTCCACCTGCTGCACGCTCATCGGCCGCGCGCGGGTCGATCCGCTGCTCGCGGGCGAAGTGCAGAAAAAGCAGGTTTGCGCTTTCTCGACTAGCTCCTTGATTTTCGCGACTGCGTTCTGGCCGCGCAGGTCTTCGTGATTTTCTTCCGATTGGTTTTAGTTGACGGAGTCCATTCTGCAGGAGGATTCGTGTGCGACTGCGGGTCGGATTCATCTGGTCGAGCAGGACCAGCCGAAACGGCAACATCAGCTCTCGCGTTCCGGCGCTGTCCGCTCGATCCGCTGGTCGGGGATGAACCAGATAAGTGCGACGAGGGTGTAAACGCAGGCAGCGATCGTGGGGGAAATGAACGATGCTCCGATGCCTGCCGCATACAGGACAGGCGAGAGCTTTCCCTTGAAATCGCGGCGGAAGGAACTGGCCAGCGCGGAGTCCGGATCGACTTGGGCGAGGACGAGACTTTGCCGGATGTAGTAGGCGATGGCCGCGAGCAGAAGAACGACGTCGTAGACTGCCACGGGCAGCGCGGCGAAGTGGTTTTCTCCCGCCCAACCGGTGACGAACGGGAAGAGCGAAAGCCAAAAAAGAGATGGAGATTAGCGCACATGATCGCGCCGTTTACGCGTGGCGCGCAGTGCATGAGGTGGTGGTGATTGTTCCAATAAATCCCGAGGTAAATGAAGCTCAGGACGTAACTGAGGAAGACGGTGAGCAAGGGGCGCAATGCCGCGAGACCGGCGCCGTGGGGCACTTTCAACTCCAGCACCATGATGGTGATGATGATCGCGATAACCGCCGTCATCGAATGCTTCGAGTCGACTCTTCGGCATCGCGGCGGAGGCTAGCAAAACGAAACGAGGATTGGCGAGAGGCGCGCTGGCCTAACGGGCTGGCCGCGCGGGTTCCCTCGTGCGAGATAGCGGAGTGAGCGAGGAAGCATCAAAGCCGGCGCGACCGCCGCGGCGTCCGCGTTATCGCGGTAAAAACCCGCGTCGCTTCGAGGAGAAATACAAGGAGCGTGATCCGAGCCGTTACGCTGAGACGGTGGCGAAAGTGATCGCCGCCGGGAAGACGCCCGCCGGAAGTCACCGCCCAATCATGGTGGAGGAAATCTTGCAGGTGCTCGCGCCGCAGGCGGGCGAAGTGGCGGTCGATTGCACCCTCGGCTACGGCGGGCACGCGCAGGAAATTCTCGCTCGCCTCCAGCCGGGTGGGCGACTTCTCGGGCTCGACGTCGATCCGGCTGAGCTGCCGCGCACTGAAGAGCGCTTGCGCTCGTTAGGCTTCGGTCCCGATCAATTCACCGCCTGGCGCAGCAACTTCGCGGGTCTGCCCCAGGTGCTGGCGAAAGCCGGGCTCGCCGGTGCCGATCTTATTCTGGCCGATCTCGGCGTCTCCTCAATGCAACTGGACGATCCAGCGCGCGGTTTTTCGATGAAGCACGAAGGGCCGCTCGACATGCGGATGAACCCGGCGCGCGGTCAATCCGCCGCCGATCTTCTGCGCAAGGTCGAGCCGGGGAAGCTAGCGCGTGTTCTCGAGGAAAACGCGGACGAACCGCGCGCGGAGTTGCTGGCCGCTGCGCTGGCGGGGAAGACGTTCAAGACCACGCTCGCGCTGGCGGCGGCAATTCGCGGAGCGCTGCCGCGCTTGCCTAACGAGGAAACAGCGCTCTCCGTCCGCCGCGTTTTTCAAGCTTTGCGGATCGCGGTGAACGAAGAGTTCTCGGCCCTCGAAACATGTCTGCGACTTCTCCCGTCGTGTCTGAATCCCGGAGGTCGCGTTGCTATTCTCACCTTTCACTCCGGGGAAGATCGCAGAGTCAAAAAATCGTTCGCCGCAGGCGCGGCGGAAAGGCTTTACTCCGAAGTCGCGCGTGAAGTCATTCGTCCCACCCCTGCAGAGCGGAACGCCAACCCACGCTCGGTTTCAGCCAAGCTCCGCTGGGCGCGCCGTCCGGAATAACGACCTTAATTTGGTTCGGAGCGAAGCGCTTTCCAATGCGTCCCGTCCCAATTCGCAGTAAGGGGTGGGGAACGTCCCTAACGAACACGCGAAACGCGAACTCCGGGCCGGTAGGTGATGCGGACGAGCAAATCGCCGCGGCCGCCGCGCGGCTTTGGCATTCCTTCACCAGCGATCCGGAGAATTTCGCCGCGCTTGACCCGCTTCGGGATCGTTAGGGGAATCATTCCGCCGGTGGGGCGTTCGAGCCTTTCGACGCCGCCTTGTTCGGCCCGTCGCGGACTGATTCGCAGATCGGTGCGTAGATCGGAGCCGCGCACCTTGAAGCGAAACCCGGGCAGGGCCTTCAACCGAAGTTGGACGAAGCCGCCGGCGGCCGCTCCGCGTCTCGGCACGCGAAGTCGCGCACCCGGCGCGGTCATCGCCGGGATTTCCACGCGGTAGGTTTCCGGCCCGTCCGGATTCGCCGGATCATTTACCTGCACGTCGATCGAGGTTCCGCGCAGGAAGTCGTCGATCCGCAGGCGCACTTCCTTAGTGATGTTGCGCTCGATCTTTGCGCCACGGCCGGGTGCTTTGGCCTGGCTGGCGCGGTCGAGCGCATGATCGTAGTCTCGGCGGCGCATGGGATCGCGCAGGATTTCGTAGGCGGCGTTGAGGGCCTGAGTGCGGGCCCGAGCCTCGGCAGAATTCGGATTCAGATCCGGATGATGGCGCTTCGCGAGCAGTCGGTAGGCGTCGCGAATTTGTGTCGCGGTGCAATCGCGATCCAGCCCCAGCACCGCGTAGTGATTTTCAGAAGTCGCGTCCAAGACAGGGAGCTAAGGGCGACGCAGTTTCGCGTGACGCGGACAGCTCACGAGATGATCGTTCACCATCCCGGTCGCCTGCATGAGGGCGTAGCAGATGGTCGAGCCGACGAACTTGAAGCCACGGCCTAACAAGTCGCGGCTCATGGCGTCGGACTCCGAGGTCTTGGCCGGGACCTGCGCCATCGTCTTCCAGCGGTTCTGTTTCGGACGACCGCCGACGAAGCTCCAGAGGTAGGCGTCGAGGGTGGTTTCCTCCTGCAGCGCAAGCACCGCCTGCGCGTTCTGGATCGTGGCCGCGATCTTGAGTCGGTTGCGCACGATTCCGGCGTCGGCGAGGAGGCGTTTCACATCTCGCGCGCCGTAGCGGGCGATCTTCTCCGGGCGGAAGTCGTCGAAAGCCGTCCGGTAGTTCGCGCGCTTTTTCAGGATGGTATTCCAACTCAGGCCTGCCTGTGCGCCCTCGAGAATCAGAAACTCGAAGAGTGCTCGATCGTCGTGTACCGGCACGCCCCATTCTTCGTCGTGGTAGGGAATGCTCAGTTCGTTAGTCGCCCAAGGACAGCGTGGCATGGCCAGAAGTTTACAGTTTGTTGAAGAGCGCTTCCTGGTTAAGCACTGTTTCCGCTCTCTCGAAAATCTCGCGCGCTTCTTCCGGCGAATCGCCGACCGCCGTCAACCCCAGTCGTCCGGCGCTTCCGAGCGCGCTCAGCATGTGAAAGACGACGCCAGTCTGTCGCATCTGGCCGAAATGCAAACCGCGGCGCACCGCCAGGTCGAAGACATCGTCCGGCGTGTAACCACGGAAAAGCGGCGACTCCACATGGTCGCTCGCGACCAGGAATTTCTTCCGCCCGTTAGGCGTGGCAAAGGTTGCGCTCTCGGGATTGTAACTGCCGCCAGTGAGAAATTGCAGGGTGAGAAAAGGATGCGTCGTCCCGCCTTTACGCAGGTTGATTTCAATTGCGAACGTCTCCCAGGGCGCAGAAGCGTTAGCGCGGGTGACGACGAAATCGAGCGCAAACCGTCCGATCACATTCAAGTCGCGCAAAAGATTCCCCACCTTGCCCGCGTCGCGCGTGATCGCCGCGGCGTAGGCGGGATCAGCCGGGAAGATGCAGCCGAGATAACTCTGCCCGCTCGGGCCGCCGAGCATCTGGTCGTGAGTCGAGAGCAACTCGACCTGGCCGAGCGGAGTGATGCGTAATTGCACGCTCGGGCTGCGCACTTCCTGCGCGCCGACGCCGACCCGCTCCTCCACGATCCCGCCCCGGGCGCGGAATTTTTCCCAGTATTCCTCGAAGCGAGTGGAGGCGAGTTCAAAGCGCATCGCGCGCAGGCGCTCGAGAATCGCGGATTCGTTAGGCTGGTCCAGGTTCATTAGGTCGACGAGGGCGTTGCCTTCGCCCGAGACGCCTTCGTTCAACTTCACCACAGCCTGCGCGATCGTGGGCCGCTGCGCGCGCATTTGCAGAAGCGCCGCAACGACTTCCTCGATGCTGTGCAGGTTGTCGAAGCCGAGGGGATGATTGATGCCGGCCTCTGCGAATAATTTCCGGCAGCCGGTTTTCGTTCCAAAGGAAAGATGACGCGGATCTGCGCCGTAGAGCGGAATGCCGAGGCGGAGCGCGAGATTGCGCTCGAGATAGGTCGTGTTGTAGCAGACGAGATGCGCGCGGTTCTTGTCCGCGATGCCGGCCTGGATTTGCTCGAGGAGCCGCGGCCGCTCGAGGACTTTGAGGCTGAGCGGGCGCGCCGAGTCGTCGTACGGGGCGAGCAAAGTAAGGCGGCGCATCGCGTGGCGCGGGATGATTCCGGGCAGGAGATCGAGGTAGTATTCGATCACGCTCGGATGGATCGCCTGTGAGGTGACATAAATCATGCGGGCGCGCGGCTGGGTGAGGAGAAGAAGCAGAAAAAGAAAACGCTCTTCGTAGGCCTGGACTTCGAGGCCGGTGATCGCCATGTCGATCGACATCGAGGGCACAACCACGATCGTTTGCGGGTCGTCATTGAAGGATTCGATCGAGCGCCAGAGCGGCACGAGTTTCTGCTGGAGCGAATCGAATTGCGCCGCCGCGTCATCGGATGAAACGCCAGCGGCCAGCCCAAGGAGTGAGGAGTCGGTTTCCATTTCCGGAGAGCTTACGACATGTGGCAAGCCCCGACCGTTTGTTGCCACGCGATCTCCTGTTGGAAAAACCGAAATAGACCTGTCTAAACGCCGGGCACCCCGCTAAAACCCGACCAGGGAATCGAAAATGAAGGCAAATAAAATTATCTGTTTCGTTCTTGGCATCCTGTTGGTTGCGACCGCGCGGGGAGGGGAAACGATGGTGGTGAGCAACGTTCTGGAACCGGAGGGACCGCTGGTGATGGACGGCAATCTGTACTTTGTCGGCTGGGTTTCCAACACGCTCGAGAAGTGGGACGGCAAAACGAGCACCGTCCTGAATCACACCGACGGTTGCGGCCACAACGGTCTCGCGCTTACGAAACACAGAACATTCCTCCTCGCCTGCACCGATGAGCATGGCGCGATCATGGAACTTGATCTGACCGGCAAGCAGATTCGCCGCTGGGATGCAGACAAGGAAGGCAAACCATTTGCGGGCGGGATCAACGATATCGTGATCGCGCCGGAGTTGTATGTGACAGTAGTGAAGGATCCCACCGATCCAAAGGCAAGGGGCAGCATCGTGAAAATCCCCAACGCCAAATAATTTTCGAACAGCGCCATGAAAAAAACTCTCGGAAACTCGGATCTCGACATCACTCCGATTGGTCTCGGCGCGTGGGCCATCGGTGGTGACTGGCAATTTGGCTGGGGTGATCAGGACGACACCGATTCGATTGGCGCCATTCACCGCGCGCTCGAGTCAGGCATTAACTGGATCGACACCGCGCCCATTTACGGGCTCGGTCATTCCGAGGAGGTAGTAGCTCGGGCCCTGGCGGAGTGGGATGGGGAACGACCTTACGTTTTTACCAAGTGCGGGATGATCTGGGACGAGAAGAGGAAGGTCGGTTATTCCTTGCGTGCCGCGTCCGTTAGGCGTGAATGCGAAGCGAGCCTGCGGCGGCTCAAGGTCGAAGTGCTCGACCTCTACCAGATTCACTGGACGGCGGACGACCCTAACGAAACTTTGGAAGGCTGGAGCACGCTGGCAGAACTGCAGAGGGAAGGGAAGGTGCGCTGGATTGGCGTTTCAAACGCGAGCGTCGAGGAGATGGAACAGATGATGAAGATCGCGCCCATCACTTCCCTCCAGCCGCATTATTCCTTGATGCGGCGCGAAGTGGGAAACTCTCAGCTTCCCTGGTGTCAGCGCCAAGGCGTGGGCACGATCGTTTACTCGCCGATGGGTTCCGGGATGCTGACCGGCGCGATGACGCGCGAACGTCTCGCCGCGCTGCCGGAAAACGATTGGCGACGGAAGGATGAGCGCTTCAAGGAACCGAGGCTAACCCAGAACCTCGAACTGGTGGATCGCCTCCGCACCGTCGGCGAAAGGCACGACCGGACTCCGGGCGAAGTCGCAATCGCCTGGACGCTCCATAATCCCGCGGTCACGGCCGCGATCGTCGGCGCGCGCAATCCCGGACAGATCGACGGGTTTATCGGCGCAATGGATTTTCGCCTAACGAGTGAGGAAGTGACGGAGATACAGCGCGCCGAGGAATGACTCAGGGCGCTCCTGCAAAACTCGAGTCACTGGCGGGCGGCCGCCATCCCGGCCTGCACTTCAGCGGTCGCCTGCTCGACTAAGCTGAAGCGCTTTCTGGGATGACCGTCCTTGTTCCGCTCTGCCTTGGCGAGCGCGGCGACGAGCACCAAACTGATTTCAGTTTTTGTCATGATCTTCCGTCTATCGAGACGGCCTACGGTTTCAGGAAGGTCGCCGGAAAATGCGCGGGACGGGCCGCGAAGTATCTCGGCGATGCCCGGTGATCTCGCCCTGAATGGTGCGCGGATCCACGCGGGTTAGGCCCTTGATCTGGCTCGGAGTAAGTAGCGGCTTGTGCGGAATCTCGCACAGATGGTTGGGCACGACCCAGACGTCTTGGTCCGATGTCATCCAATGATAGGGATCGAACTGGGTCAGATTTACCGGTCGAGAATAGCGTCGCAAAGTGCGTTCGCCTCGCAAATTGAAGTAGATATGGAAGTAACTCAGGGCTAGCTCGCGTAAAGTGCGGTAAACGGGCTCGCGATATCTGCAGCCGGTAAAGTTGGACTTGGCGACTGCGCCCCAATGCCCGCGCACTTTAAAGATGGCCAGGACGTGGTCGGTGTCGTTATCGGCTTCCAGATCGAGAAGCAACGGCGGAAACCCCAATGCGCGAAGGGCCGCGGCGGCGAAGGTGGCGCCTTCCAGGCAATGTGCGGTGCGTTCGCGCAGGACGACCCGCGGCGACCACGCGGTGGGTGCGAGATGATAGGGGATGCTGTCCAGAAAACGCTGCACGCCCACCGGAGTTTTCAGCGCGCGCAACTGGCGGATTTCAGATGGAGACAATGAAGGACCTGGCGTCACACAGCAGAGGTGGTGAAGGTTCCGCCGACTACTCGAAGCGATCGTCCTTGAAGTGACGTTTGCCCTTCAGGGCCTTCGCATACTCGTCGCGGCTGAGGATATTTTCATCGAGCTGCATTTCGGTGCGGCAGAAGCTTTGGAAAAACGCCACCACCTTGTCGGCGGAGCTCATCACTTCCTCCGTGAGATAGTTCGCGTCGACATTAATGCAGATCGCCCCAACGACTCCGTATTCCGGGCGGATGATCGAGATGGTGGTGCACTTGAACTTTCGCGCGCCGAGATTCAACTCGTAATTCAGTTTTTCCTCGTTCGCGAGCTGACGCTTCTTGAGGTCGATGACGAGGTTGGTGGTGCCGTCGTGGAGATGGCGGCCGGTTACATTGTTTTCCAAGGCGACGAGGGAGCGCGAGGGATTGGAAAGATCATGGAGCAAGATTTCGATCCCGATGTTCGGGAATGATTTGCCGATGAGGTGGACGACGCGGCTGAAATTCTCCAGATATTCGCGGGTGTCATCAGCAATTTTTTTCCCGTCGTAGCGCTCGAACAACCTTGCGTAAACTTTCTGCTCCGGCGGCTCGAGCTGGGTGCGGACGTTGTTTTGTTCGCCGATGAAGATGAGTTGGCGGGCCGCCATCGGATCGAAATTGCGCAGGAAATAATGCATCCCGAGCCGAAAATCCTTCAGGCTGAATTCCGGGAAGTTATCGCGGTTGATCGCGTAGGGATAAAAGTCGTAGTCCTCGAGCTTTTTCCCAAAGCGTTTCCGCTCCTTGTATTTGCCCCAGAGAAAACCGATCGCGACGAAAATGGCGGAGGCAATGATGGAGGCAATCACGTTGACCGTGATGTCGTTTCCGAATCCGCCGGCTCCGATGGGCATGGCGAGAGGGTAAGGGAAGAAGGTGGAAGGATGAAGGA
The DNA here is from genome assembly GCA_036502465.1 of Chthoniobacterales bacterium. Classification (GTDB taxonomy): domain Bacteria; phylum Verrucomicrobiota; class Verrucomicrobiia; order Chthoniobacterales; family UBA10450; genus Palsa-1392. Next base: position 3,457 of record DASXYO010000022.1, on the reverse strand, counting down.
AGAAGTTCGTAGCGGCACCGCGCTTTCGGTTTGGCGAAGACGGGCCTCCCACGGTAGAAAGCAAACGATGAAAGCGATCCGCGTGGAGGAGTTTGGCGAGCCCGAGGTAATGAATCTGGTCGACCTGCCAACGCCCGAACCGGGGCATGGACAGGTGCTGGTCAGGGTGCACGCGGCCGGAGTGAATCCGGTCGAGACATATATCCGTGCCGGGACTTACGCGCGGAAGCCGTCACTCCCGTTCACGCCCGGCAACGATGGCGCAGGGATCGTCGAAAAGGTTGGCGATGGAGTGAATGAGTTTCGTGCGGGCGATCGGGTTTATCTCGCGGGCTCGAGCAGCGGGACCTACGCCGAGTATGCGCTCAGTAACGTTGCCCAGGTGCATCCTTTGCCGGAAAAGGTTTCGTTCGCCCAGGGAGCGGCGATGGGAACGCCTTATGCGACGGCCTTTCGAGGATTGATCCAGCGAGGGGCGGCCCAGCCTAACGAGACGATCCTCGTGCACGGCGCAAGCGGCGGAGTCGGAACGGCGGCGCTGCAAATTGCGCTCGCCCGCGGGATGAAGGTCTTTGGAACGGCGGGCACTGAGCGCGGTCGCGAGCTGGTGCGGGACCAGGGCGCGCATGAAGTTTTCGATCACCATGCGTCTGATTATCTGGCGAAAATCAAGGAGGCTACTGGCGGCCGTGGAGTGGACGTGATCCTGGAGATGCTCGCGAGCAAGAACCTCGGAAATGACCTCACCATTCTGGCGCCGCGCGGGCGCGTGGTGGTGATCGGTAACCGGGGCCGGGTGGAAATTGATGCGCGCGAGACAATGTCCCGCGATGCCGATATCCGGGGGATGGTTCTGCCGAACACGCCGCCGGCGGAAATGGCGAGTCTGCACGCGGCGCTGGTCGCGGGGCTTGAGGATGGAACACTGCGTCCGGTTATCGGGAAGGAGCTCCCACTGAAGGAGGCGCCACAGGCCCACCGGGCGGTGCTGGAACCGGGCGCGTTTGGAAAAATCGTGCTGATTCCTTAGCGCTACCGCTGTCTCAGCGGCAGATGAGGAGGGTCTATTTGATCTCGGGCTTGCCCCTGATGTGAAGCTGCGGTTTGCCCGTGCTGGCGTTCACGCTCAGCATCTCCTGTTGCGGGCGTTTGCTTCCCCCGGGCACCACGCCCATGACGGCGCCAAACAGGCAGCCCAAGGCGACCCCGATGGAAAAGCCCAGAATCGCGGTCTTTCGCACCGCAGAAGGTGGCGCGAGGGCGGGAAAATGGAAAGGGGAAAGCACCGCCACAGGCTGCCTTACGGCCCCGAGTTGAAGCCTGCGGCCCGTGTGGGCATGGCTCCTGCTCTTTATCAGGGTGAAAACAGACTGAATCGAAACCAAAACACCATCACCGCCATGACAACGACCTATTCAAATTCCGCTCTCGCACCTCAATCGATCGGCCTCAATGAAGTGAAGACCGCGCTGCTTGAACCCGCCCTGGTCGTTGGCGCGGCCATTTTCTGGGTCGCCGCGCTGCCCTTCGTGGCTCTCTCCCTGATGGCAGTTAAAATCTGGGACACGCTTAAAGCGTTGGGATCAGGCTCGAGCGTTCGCCCGAACCCTCTTATTTTGCGCAGCGGGCTGGCAAAAGGCAGTCTGACCGTGCGCAGTTCCGCGCGAACGGCGCGAATCTAGCGGCCCCGCGATTGCGCTCGGCAGGCAATCTTCCCTAACGAAAGCGTGCTTTCCTTCCGGCCGGCCTATTTCTTTCCTTCGAAAAGATTCAGGTACTGACCGTAGCCTTCTTCCTGCATCTTTTCGACTGGGACGAAACGAAGGGCCGCCGAGTTCATGCAATAGCGCTGCCCGGTCGGCGCCGGACCGTCATCGAAAAGGTGACCCAAATGCGCATCGCCTTTCTTGGAGCGAACTTCGGTGCGCTCCATGAAGAGGGCGCGATCGGTTTTCTCGACGATGTGCGATTTGTCGATTGGCTTGGTGAAACTGGGCCAGCCGGTGCCGCTCTCAAACTTGTCGGTCGAAGAGAAGAGCGGCTCGCCGCTAATCACGTCCACGTAGATCCCGGGCTTGTGATTATCCCAGTATTCATTTCGGAACGGCGGCTCGGTACCATTCTCGCGTGTGACGTAATATTGCTCCGGGGTCAGTTTTTTGCGCAGTTCGGTGTCGGACATGGTTTTAGTGTCGGTTTTGGTTTGAGAAATACTCGCCTCGGTCGTCGGCGTTGCCGATAAGCTCTCTTCTTTCTGTGCCGCTCGGCCGATGTAAAGTGAGGTCGCCGCGATCAACGTCAGAATGATTCCGCCGAGCCAGAGAGCAGAGCGGCGGCTTCCCGGATTGAGAGTCTGTCGAAAGAGTGAGTCTGGCGCGTCGTTCATCGAGCGTAGGATAAATTAGACCGCCATTTATTCCCGGCAACGACGTTGCCCGGTCTAGTCGTCGCGTCCAGCCTCGGGGACGCGGATGTAACGCCGGAAAACGAGCAAGCCCACTGGTGCGACCGAGGCTGCGAGCGCGAGGATGAGCCACAATTCGCCAGGACGTTTTGGTCCCGTCTCCGGCACGAACGCCGCCAGCAGCCATCCGCTCGTGCCGATCAGCAATTTGCCGACGAGGAAGGGCAAATAGGCGAGCGAACCGTAGGACGCTTCCTGGCCCGGAGGCGCGATGGCGGCGGCATATTCGTAAACGCGCGGTGAGTAGATCGATTCGCCGATTGAGAACACGATCAGGTAAAGCGCTGACATGATGTAGAACGGATGGATCGATCCAGTGAGCCCGAGGTAAACGTGACCGAAGAAACCACCGATCGCGCTGTCGGCGATCGGCACAAACCAGGCGGTCGGCAGCGTCATGATGAAAACACCCGCGGCGCAGATCGTGCCGCCCACGATGACCATACGATAGGAAGCGACGCGTTGGGTGAGAGCGCCCATGATCGGTGCCAGCACGATCACGACGATGGCGTTGATGTTGGCAAGCTTGCCCGAAGGTGCATGCAAGCCCATGACACGGTCGCCGAATTTCGGAAAGACGTAGTCGACCTGCAAAAAGATCGCCTTCAAAAAACCGATGAAAAGGAAGAAGAGCAACAGGCGATAAAAGCCCGGCTGCTGTAGCAGACGCCGGAAGAGCGAGATTGTGGCGGTTGCGCTTTCACCCATTGTCCTTCCGATTGCGACGAGAAAACCAGACCGCGCCGCCGGTGGTTCGTTTGCCGCTTTAGAACGCGCTGCCCCGCGCCGCAGAAAGTAAATGGCCGGGAAGAGGAGCAATTCAAACACAAGGCTGACGGCGAAGAGTTGCTCGTGCGGCGTCGGGTGAAACGAACCGATGCTCAGGTGCAGGTCGAGCGAGCGGACCGCATCAAAAATGTAGCCCGCGACAAAATAGCCGACATTCATGATCGCGTAGATGATCGAGAACGCGATCGAGCGTTGCGCGGTGGT